>CAZJLX010000342.1:0-3512 GCA_964546545.1 uncultured Ignavibacteriaceae bacterium
CGAGTTGACTTTCCAGGTTGGAGGATAAACCAGAATGGCATCAGCCAAAAAAGAATTCCCATTCAAGACTCTTCTCAGTTTTCTTGGGCCTGGTTTTCTTGTGACGGTTGGCTTCATTGATCCGGGGAACTGGGCTACAAATATCGAAGGCGGTTCCAAATTCGGTTATCAGCTTCTCTGGGTGATCACACTTAGTACGATTATGCTGATCGTAATTCAGAATATGGCCGCCAAGCTCGGTATCGCCACCGGTAAATCACTGGCTGTTAATATTCGTGAACGTTTTTCACGCCCGGTTACAGCTTTTCTGGGATTAACCATCGTTTTGGCTTGTGTCGCAACCGATGTCGCTGAACTGATCGGCGGGGCGATCGGTTTCAATCTTCTTTTTGGATTTCCTTTATGGCTGGGGGCATTGATTACGGTTTTCCTGGAAATTTTTCTGATTATCAGCCAGAGATATCACAAGCTTGAGGTTATCATCATGGGCTTTCTGGGGATTATTGGCATATGTTACTTAATCGAGATTCTTATCGTCAATCCCGACTGGTCGGCGGTAGCCCCCGCCATAGTCGTGCCGAATATCGACCGCAGTAGTATCTATGTCGCCATGGCTATTCTTGGCGCGGTGGTCATGCCTCATAACATCTTTTTACATTCGAACGTCATTCACAGCCGAAAATGGGGCGAATCCGAAGGCGAAAAGCTGGCGTTTTCTCTCTATGAAAAAATTGATACATCGCTCGCCATGTTTATGGGATGGGTGGTGAATTCGGCGATGATTATCGTGGCGGCCGCCGTTTTCGCCGGCAATAATGTGATAGTTAATAGCATTGAGCAGGCCTCGGTAACACTTAAACCGCTGGCCGGTCCGTTGGCCGGTTTCCTCTTTGCCGTTGCCCTCGTTTTTGCCGGTGTTGGCTCATCAGTTACGTCATCTATGGCGGAAGTCAATGTAATCACCGGTTTTTTGGGAAAGCCGGAAGATTCGAGAACGTTGCTTTACAAAATTTCTGTGTTTATTACGGCCATACCGTCATTCCTGATTATTATAATGTCAATGGATACATTTCGCATTCTGATCTTCAGTCAGGTCGTTTTGAGTATCCAACTTCCTTTCACACTTATTCCATTACTGATACTCTGTCGCGACGGTAAAAGGATGGGACGTTTTAAAAGCAGTAAATTGGAATTCATATCCGCTTTGATTATATCTGCCGTGGTCATCGTTTTAAACGTTTATCTGCTTTACTCGACGCTCACAGGAGGAAGCTAATATGCAAATATACAAGAAAATTTTGGTTGCGATGGATTGCACCGCGGTGGATGATGTTATTATCGAGCATATTTCTGCCTTGGCGCTTCAAAACAGCGCTCAGGTCTATCTTCTTCACGTAGTCCATTCCCATACCCTGGACCAGGATCGCGAATTGCGAAAACAGACTGAAGTGGCCCTGGAGTCTCGCCGCGAAGCATTATGCGCTCAGGGGATCGAAGTCTTCGTTATTATCAGATGTGGTGAGCCGGATGAAGAAATATTGGAGGAGATTGAAGAAAAAGACTATGATCTGGTGGCCATGGCTACTCATGGGCATTCTTTTATCGGTGATATTCTATTTGGCAGTGTTTCCCGAACTCTTAAGCATAAGATTAGTTTGCCCTTATTGCTAATAGGTCCCGAACGTAAAAACCCAATATAAGAGGACAGCACTTTTTTGTCTATGTTGGTAGCGGGGGGTGCTGATTTGATCCCCTGATTCTTGAATCATGGGCTTACCATAATGTCTGAACAGCAAAAAGAATGTTGGTACTGCCTATTAATTTAAAAGACGTTAATATAACTTACCATCGAATTTCAAAGAGATTTGACTAACAATCCCGAATTTCCTCGGGCGCGGGAAAAAATAATCGACCGCTAAACCAGTATTGTTTCCTCGCGTTTGGCACCGGTGGAGACCAGATAAATTTCAGCGTCCAGATCATCGGCGATATAGTTCAGATATTTCCTGGCATTTTCGGGAAGTGAGTTAAAATCGGCAATACCGGTAGTACAGCTTTTCCAGCCGTCGAATTCTTTATAGATCGGTTTCACCTTGCCGATATCGCACATATCGAGCGGCAATTCATTCAGTTGCTTTTCATTCAGGGTATAGCCAGTGCATATTTTGATTTTATCGAAATCATCGAGGACATCAAGTTTCGTTATCGCCATTTTTTCGATACCGTTGATTCGAAACGAATGCCGCAGGATCACCAGATCGAGCCAGCCGGTTCGCCTCGGTCGGCCGGTCGAGGCTCCGTATTCGGCGCCGATATCGCGCAATTTAGTCCCGGTTTCATCAAACAGTTCGGTCGGGAAAGGACCTTCGCCGACACGGGTGGTGTACGCCTTAACGACGCCGATTATATCATCGAATATTTTCGGGCCGAGACCAAGCCCGGTCAGGGCACCGCCGACGGTTGTATTGGATGAGGTGGTGTACGGATAAGTACCGAGATCGACATCCAGAAGCGCCCCCTGGGCGCCCTCGAATAGAATCGATTTCCCTGCCTTGTGGTGCTGCATCAGATCAAAAGAAACGTTGGTAATTAAGGGTCGTAATCTTGGCGTAATAGCCTGAAGTTTGTCGAATATATTTTCAACGCTGGTTCCGTCACCGTTGGCTTCGCTAATATAATGAGCTTTCTTTTTAAGATTACTTGCCAGCTTTTCCTTTAAGCGATCCGGCGAAAATAGATCACAAAAATGAATTCCAAAACGGGAGACTTTGTCACGATAGGTCGGGCCGATACCCCGCAGGGTCGTTCCCAGTCCGGTTCCGCCGCGGCGTTTTTCCTCGACCGAATCGATAAGTTTATGGTACGGCATGACCAGATTGCATGAGGCCGAAACAAACAACCGCCCCTCGGTTTCGATACCCTCTTTGGCCAGCAGATCAAGCTCTTCAATCAGGCCGAACGGGTCCAGCACGACGCCATTGCCGATATAACATAATTTGCCCGGATGGATGATACCGGAGGGTATCAGATGCAGGATAAATTTTTTATCAGCGGTTTGAATCGTATGCCCGGCATTGGCTCCGCCCTGAAAGCGCGCGATAACATCGGCCTTTTCGGCCAGAAGATCAACTATTTTACCTTTGCCTTCATCACCCCATTGACAGCCGACCACAATTTTGTTTTTTCCCATTATTTTATCTCCAAAGTTACATATTTCGTACGGTGACTGTTTTATTGACCCAATCCCACAGCTCTTTTTTGCCCGAACCGGTTTGCGTCGAAAAGAGTATCGGTTTGATATTTAAGGCCTGCTCTATTTCCTGCGATTTTTTCATCAGCCGAGTACGGCTTAATTTATCGGCTTTGGTCAATATGATTATATAGTTTAAATTACGTCGCTTAATCCAGTCTAAAAGCATCATATCATCTTCGTTGGGATCGCGACGACAATCAAGCAGGAAAACCAAACCGCGTAAATTTTCCGATTGGTCGAGATATTTATCTACCAGAAT
>CAZJLX010000343.1:0-3510 GCA_964546545.1 uncultured Ignavibacteriaceae bacterium
GAACGAAACTGCGTCTGTTCACTGGCGGTGAAGGTTCATGGTGTGCGATTGATTGATAATAAAAAAATCAGCTGACTTATTTAAACAAATTTAATTGTTCAAACGTCTTAAGCAAAAGAGTTGACATCGGAATAAATTTAATTATTATTAGCGACGTGAGAAAAAAATCGACCCGCGAACTTACCAGGATAATAATCCTTACACTATTTATAATCTTAACTCTGTCAATGTCAGTTGCGGCCCAGGCCGAAAATGATCCCATTTTTCGTGTTAATCGCCTGACTGTCCTGATATTTATGCTTGTTTTTTCGTCGGCGGTTTTACTTTACACCACTTGGGCCAAAAAGGGTCGCAAACTTTTTGTCAGAAAAATTCCGGGGATAGCAGCGGTCGAAGAGGCGGTCGGTCGCGCAACCGAGATGGGCAAGCCGGTCTTGTTTATTCCGGGAATCGCGGACGTTGAAGATATTGAAACGATTGCGGGCCTGTCGATTCTCGGCCGGGTGGCAAAAATAACGGCTCAGTATGATACACCTCTGTCGGTACCGGTGCGATATCCGATGATTCTGGCGGCCGGGCAGGAAGTTGTCGAGCAGGCTTATATTGAAGTTGGGCGGCATGATGCCTACGATAAGGATACGGTGCGCTATGTCGCCGGTGAACAGTTTGCCTTTACGGCGACCGTTAATGGCTGGATGATGCGCGAAAAACCGGCAGCCAATATTTATATGGGTGCTTTTTTTGCCGAGTCGCTTCTGCTGGCCGAAAGCGGCAATGCCGCCGGAGCGATTCAGATCGCTGGAACGGCGCGTCCGGAGCAGCTACCCTTTTTTATCGCCGCCTGCGATTATACTCTGATGGGTGAAGAGCTGTACGCCGCTTCGTCTTATCTCAGCCGCGAACCGCTTTTGCTGGGTGGCCTGAAGGGCCAGGATTTTGTAAAAATTATTATTATTATTGCCATTATTATCGGTGCTCTGCTGGTCGCCTTTAACAATGGCGACTGGTTCACCGGTTTGTTTGAGGTGCCTTAGAGATAGTGAGAAAAACAGTTCCAGTCATTGTTGCGTTTATTGCCGGCTTTGTTATGGTGGTCAGCTTCTTTTTTAATCCGGAGCGATCAGTCCTGGGTAGCGGGCAGGAAGTTGTTCTTCAGTGGGCGACGATTGTCAGCGGCTTTACTCTGGTTTTAGGTGTCTTTTCAATTATTCGCGTCAATTCGCGGGCCGTCAAGCGGCGCAGTGAAGGCTGGCCGTTTAAACTGGTGACGGTTATTTCGGTTTTTGCAATGGCCCTCCCGGCTATTCTTCCGGTTTCCAAAGATACAGTCGGCGGCAAATTGATTTTTGGAATTTTACCCGATAGCTGGTACACACTTTTTGGCACCGGCCCGACCTCGATTTATGACTGGCTCTTTACTTATCTCGATCAGCCGATGATGGAGACCATGTTCGCTATGCTAGCCTTTTATATTGCGTCGGCGGCGTATCGTGCCTTTCGCGCCCGTAGCGCCGAGGCGACACTTCTTCTTCTGACAGCGGTACTGGTGATGTTATGGCGGGTGCCGATGGGCGAAGCTTTCTTGCGGCTATTCAGCGATAGTTTGCCTGACTATATAAATATGTATGTCATGAATGGCTTTAATGTCGCGGTGCAGCGAGGTATCATAATCGGTGCGGCGCTGGGAGCGGCCTCGATGTCGCTTCGGATTATGCTCGGTATCGAGCGCACCTATATGGGCAAAGGTTAAGATGAATTTCTGGACAAGAATCATGAATATCGACCGCCGGGTGATTTATCTGCTGGTCGCTTTGTCGGTAACCTTCCCGATGATTTTTGTCATGAAATTCCCAGTCGAAATCACAAACGAGGCGCGCCAGCTTTATGAGGCCATCGATCAGCTTCCGGATAGCTCGGTGGTGATGTTGACTTTCGATTATTACCCGAATGCGGCGGCAGAAACCGAACCGATGTCGATCGCGGCCTTACACCATATGTTCAGTAAAGATATGCGAGTCATAACGCTTTCCAATATTCCGCTCGGCGGGCCGTCAATGGCCGAACGTATCACCCGCGAGATGGCGGCCAAATACGATAAAGTGTACGGCGTCGATTATGTCAATCTTGGTTATAAGGCCAATTATAATGCGGTCATGCACGGCTTGGCCTCGTCGATTGAATCGATTTTTCCCTCCGATTATACCAACACTCCGCTGAGTCAGTTGCCGATTATGGATAGTGTTAAAAACTATGATGACATCGAATTTATTTTTGTCGTGGCGGATAATGCAACCGTTGATTACTGGATTCAGATTGTCAATGCACAGTACGGTATACCGATCGGTTCGGGTGTTACCGCCGTTGTGGCACCCAAGATGTATTCTTTTGTCGAGGCGGGACAGATGACCGGTCTGCTGGGCGGTATGAAGGGTGCGGCTGAGTATGAGAAAATGGCCGGGCATCCGGGAATGGCAATGCGCGGAATGGATGCCCAGTCACTGGCGCATCTGCTGATTATATTTTTCGTCATTGTCGGTAACATTGGTTTTTTTATGACCCGGAAGAACAGGAAATCGAAATAGGATGGAAGGATTGACTTTCATAGATCATTTTCAGCTTTGGCTGCGTGCTTATCTGATTTTATCGCTTTTTTCATTCTTGTATCGCGATAACCGATTTTACCGTTTATCGGAGCATATTTTTGCCGGTCTGTCGGCCGGTTACTATGTCGGGCTGATCTGGCAGACGGTAATAATCCAGCAACTGGTCAATCCGATGGTCGATAATGGCAAATATTTTTTAATTATCCCGGGACTTTTGGGTGTTCTGATGTTCACCCGCTTGATTCCCAAATGGTCATGGATCAGTCGGGTTTCGCTCGCCTTTGTTATCGGCAATACGGCCGGGATTTATCTGGTTTCGTCGCTGCACGGATTGATTCTTCCGCAAATGCTTTCAACCATGAATGCCTTCAGAACGGCCGACTCTTTTTCGACATATTTACTCGCTATTATTGTCGTGGTCGGCGTTATTTCGACCCTGATATATTTTTATTTCTCGAAAGAACATACCGGTATATTCGGAGTAACGGCGAAAGTCGGTATCTGGTTTATCATGATTGCTTTCGGGGCGCATTTCGGATACACGGTGATGGGTCGTGTTTCGCTTTTAATAGGCCGCGCACAGTTTTTGTACTACGATTGGGGCGGCAGCATTCTGCAGATTTTTTAGGTTATAAATCAATTTTTTCCCGTCGGAATCTATTATATTTATTATCTTCCAAAATGGGGCAAAGTCTTGGTATTCCACAACCACACTTCTTATTTTGCTTTTCCCGACAAACCGATCAAGATATTTGTGTAATGAATCTAAATCGATTCCGTTCATATTTATATTTTCCATTTTATCGAAAGTGCTTTTAATTAGAATCTGGATTTTATCGGATCCCAACTACACGTTCTGTCACCTATGAAAAGGCCGTTGTCAAACTGTTTTTATCGGATTGTATAG
>CAZJLX010000344.1:0-2109 GCA_964546545.1 uncultured Ignavibacteriaceae bacterium
TGACTATCAGGCAGTTGAGGGTGAAGTATATATATTATCAGCCGTTGATAAGAATGGTCGGGAGTCCGCTTTTTCGACGAGAGTTGAACACAATTATATAGAACCGAAAAGTAAAGACATTTTGTATGTTTTACCTTTTATTACTTTCGGCAGTGATTATGTATATAGTGATTCGGTCAAGGCCTTCTATGATTCTGTTCTGTATGGATACGACTATGATATATATTATTGGCGCGATTCAACGCGGCCACCTGCTTGTACTCTACCATACTCCTATGAGTGTGTTGACTGGCATGATTTCCTGCCTTATAAATTGGTTATTATAGATGATGGTTTGAATGAAAGCAGCTTGGCAGAATACGAAAGCTATACCAATGGTTTGACAAAATATCTTCTAACCGGTGGTTGCCTTGCATATTTTGGAGGCATGGCGGATTTTAATAATATCCCCTATAGAGGTGATACTTCACTTACGATGTATCCTGTTTATAACTATTTCACTCGTAGATTCTTCGGTATCGATTCTATCTTTTTGCCTTCAATTGATTATTACTATTGGACCAGTGGTGGACCGGGGATTGATACGCTTTTTGGTTTTAATTATGCCGAAAGCGAAGATTCGTGTATGCCAACAATATGGTTTGATTCGTCAAGAACTCTTTTTAGTCCTATTGTTTATTCCTTACTTTGGACAGACAGCACTGCGCCCAGTGTTGCCACATTTATCTCTAATGATAGCGGCCAGACAACTCATCTGTTTCGTTCGCTCTATCCAACTTCTTCGATAAACGAAGGCGATGCTGTCGGTGTTAAAACAGAGTTAAATGGCGTGACGACATATTTGTTCGGTTTCCACCTTTGGTACATGGAGCAGGAACCGGCCAAACAACTTATTAATTGTATGCTTGAAGAGCCACCGAATATATATTGTCCGGTTGACACGGCCGAATATTTTATTTGTGCCCTTGGTGATGAAGTATGTATTGATTTACCGATTGGTGGTGCAACAGCTGTATCACCTTCCGTGGGTACATGGAATAATCATTTGTTATGCCTGAATCCCGGGACGGTAGGACATCATACAATTTCGGTTCAGGCTGAAAATAGCTATGGCACATCGGACATATGTGAATTTACTATCATGGTAAGTCAAAGTGCGCCTATTTATACTGATACTGCTTTTATCTCGTTTGCTATTAATGAAGGAACCACCGAATTGCCATCCCCGCAAATTGTAAATGTCCAAAGCCCATGTGATTCAGGCAGTTTAAAATGGACTTTAGACATAATCGATGGTGGTTGGTTTGAAACGGATTTTAATTCTGGATCAAATCCGCAAACAGTTGCGATTTCTCTTACAGATAGTGCCTCGAACCTTCCACCTGGGATATATAAGGCAATATTAAAATTCACGGACAATAATGCTTACAATTCTCCTGAATATGTTGATATATCTCTTATTGTCGAGTCAGGTGTGGATGTCGGCGATCAGCATGTCGAACCGGGATCAAGCTTTACTATTCCGATTCAGCTGTATACAACAGAATCTCTTTTAGGTTTCACAATTCCTTTAACATACCATACATCACAACCGGAAGATATAATATTGGATTCGATCGTTGTTGATACGCTCATTGGTATTAATGGAATTGAATCAATTATTGTGGATGATTCTTCGATGATCGTCTATCGTCCGATACAGGAACCACCTGTACCGGACAGCCTGAACGGCGTAAGTGTAGCGCAAGTCTATTTTAGTTCGACATTAACCGCCAATGATGAGGTTATAATAATTGACACCACTACACTCGATTATGGCCGGGCGATATATACCTATCAATTTATTCGGACAGATTCGACGGTGTTTATTCCCGAGTTTGATCAAGGTGTTATTTATATAGGTGAGACAGATTCAATTCCAAGTATATCAGGGAATTTCGTGTACCATGATATGTTGTCGCACATTCCGGATGTTTACATTGGAGATTCATTATATCAATACTCGTATGAACGCTTTAACTTAAATTATGGGAATTATTCTCTTAGGCCTAATAAAACAACAGATGATCCGGGAGTGTCCATCGCCGATGTCATTAAAATTCGACGCCA
>CAZJLX010000344.1:2119-3496 GCA_964546545.1 uncultured Ignavibacteriaceae bacterium
AAATGCGTTGCGGCAGATGTAAATCTGACCAAAACAATAAGTGTTGCGGATATAATTAAAATCCGGCGTTATCTGGCAATGCTTGAAGACTTGATTTCCGGCAACTGGTTCTTTATCGATTCCAGTTGCGCCATTGATACGTCGGCCTGGACCACTTTCTCTGACAGCATTTTGTTCAATTTCAATGGAATCAGAATGTCCGATTCGAGCTTTATTGGCGTCCGTATGGGTGATGTAAATAACACATGGACAGAAAGTCTGTTTGAATCATCCTCCGGTCAAATGGCAAAAAGTTCCGATGCCTCCGTAGAAGTTCGCTTATCCAATGCGATTGGAAATGTCGGGGATACAGTTACGACCAATATTGAGATTTTAAATGCATCAAATATCGCCGGTATTGAAATCCATGTCGCATACTATACACAACATCTATCTTATATAGATGTAAACTCAGCCATCCTTACTGATATGACAGTAAATGATACAATCGGCACATTCCATTTAATTTGGGATGATTATGAAAATCCAATCGATGCTTCAAATTTAACCGTTATGGCTTCGATTGATTATGAAATCCTTTCGGAAATGACCGACTCAACCAGATTAACTCTATATAGAGTGGAAATAGTGGATCCTGTTGGTAATCCGTATGACATAGAGCTAACACATGGCTGGATAATTAATGGCCAACAGACTGATATTATGGATGATAAGGATCAAACTCTTATACCAAAACAGTATTTCTTAAGCCAAAATCATCCAAATCCATTTAATCCGACTACCGAGATTCAATTCGGATTGCCAAAGGCATCAGATGTCAGAATGGATGTATATAATATTCTCGGTAGGAGAGTTACTACACTAATCGACACCCGCCTTAACGCCGGCTATTATTCGGTCAAATGGAATACCAATACTGTTGCCAGTGGTATATATTTTTATAGGATTCAAGCGGGTGATTTCGTAGATACGAAAAAGATGATTCTTTTGAAATAAATATACCAATTAGTTTGTTTTAAAGGGCCGGTTTTCCCGGCCCTTTTTTAATGCTTTTGACTGCATACATATTGGCTTTATCCCGCATATAAAGCTGGGTAAATTTGTCAGGTTTAAGGAGTCCGCTATCAACAAGTGGGTTGAAGATAAAGCGATGGATGGGAGAAGGATAAGGGAAATTAGCATTTTGAGATCGTAACATAACATACTCCTCACCCCCCTTTTTCATTGACATAAAGAGCCATTTACCTTATATTGATTGCATATTGAAGGCCGGACTTATAATTGTCATCGGTCGGTCAAAACCGGCCATTAGGGGTCATGTTAAAACCGGCCATTTTGAGAGAGGCATTGTTTGTCGTATACCTTCGTCAGGAGGTA
>CAZJLX010000345.1:0-3474 GCA_964546545.1 uncultured Ignavibacteriaceae bacterium
ATAATTATCCTGATTCTGCCCGATACGGAAGAAAAACCGGACCGAATCGACATCGCTAACGGGCGGACCATGAACGTACATTTTCAGACTTTGATATCCCATAAGGTTAGGTGTATCGAATAAAATCCTCTCGGCGATACCGGTATCAGCGGCATTGCTGTCGATTGACGGATATCGGCCAAAGTTACTGAAATGTAATAATAACGATTGTTCCGGTTCGGTAATTTTGTTAACCTTATCATAATATCCAGCTACGCCGGGTGGGGGAAAATAGTCAAAATTTTCCTGAGTATTTACAACACCAACGGTAAATGATGGTGCAAATATAGTATCTATATAAGTCGCCGCTTCCGATGGTACAATCAACGAATCATCCCAGTTTGAAGATACAATATCAAGGGCGGCAATACCGAGTGAGCAAATCGGATAACTGACTGAATCAATCCATATCCGGACAAATTTAATATTGGTCCAGTCGGGTACCCCGACCGTATCATACACGGCTGTTGAATCTTTAATCGGTATGCGGAAGGAACGCCATTTTTTTTCGTTTTCGGAGTTTTGAACCAGAAAGGGAGATTCTGGATCGGCCAGATCAATTCGATATGAGAAGTAATTATCCAGTTCGAGAATACCATCTAAATTTATATCTTCAGTATCACCTCGACCCAAAATGCCGGGATCTGATAAATTGTTTTGAGTTCCATTAATTCTACTGTAATCATTGACATTATTTTCAGCATCATAATAATAGTTATCTTCAAAAGGATCGGCTAAGTCGATACCTGAAGCAGTTCTTTCCTCTTCATCAGTTAGACCGTCCAACCCGACGTCTTCCGCATCATCAATAATGCCATAGCCTAAAGCACCTTCCCTGTCCGGCTGTCCGGACCCATTACCGTTTAAATCTTCGGAGATTACACCCATATCAATATGGAGAATCCCCTTATTCCCATTGACTCTTAATTCCAGTAATTGCGCCCGATCCTGAAGCCAGGCACCCTGTGGCAAAGCTCTGAGAATGCCGCCCCAGGCTGTTATCGGATCGGTAATGGCATCAGCGGCATCCTTATATTCGCCAAGACGGCGGTCTATTGTCGAGGGGGAAAATTTCAGCCAGAGAGTATGCGTCCGGCTATCAGTTCCGGAAACATCACGATCCCAAATATCCTGAGTGGATAATTGATTGTAGGGGTTGTACCAGATCAATTTGGCTCGTTTATCGGATTCCAATAAATGATTCGGCTTGGATGCGTAATGCCAGGCCTCGCGTATTACGCCCAGAGAATAGCTGTCACGGCTGCCTTCAAAGTCGTCAATATAAGCGACCCCATCGACATTGGGATCAGGATAAGATTGAGCGATTTCAGCTGTAACGGCAAAATTAGAAGGAGTCTCGGATGAATAGAAAGGCAGAGCATTGGCTATTTTGGTTATAAAGTTGGGGCGCAGGCTGAAACGAGTATTGGCATCCCAGATCATTGTCCGGGTTGTTTCCTGCCCGATTCTTGGCTTACGCTCAGTCGCCTTATCCGATTTATAAAGGAATGTGGCCCCAACCTCCAGGTTTTTATTGAATTCATATTCCCCGCGAATACCAAACAGCGTTTTTTTCTGAAGAGCAAAAAGCGGTGCATACTCATAATCGATACTGACATTGGCATTAGGATCAAGAGCATCATCATCCAAAAAGGTAATCCGACCGAAATCATAATTAATATTATAATCGGTTCCTTTGGATAACTGGCGACCATTTAGAGTAATCTGTTCGGAATTTTCAATAATATTGGAGCGTCCTAAAGTAAGCTCCGCCGCTCGGCTTCGATTTGATATTTCAATATAATACTTTGTCTCACTTTGGGTGTTCACGGTTCCATAACCATTTTCATATATTTCAGGTACTCGAGTTTCCAATGTTGCTGTTGAATCGAAATTTTTGGAAGGATCAAAGGGATGTCGGTCGGGGAATATCAGCAATCCCGGTCCGGGGACGATAATATTTGAATTAACATCGACCAATCCGTCAGATTTTTTGTTTCCGACCTGGTCGTATTGATCCAGCCCAAATATTTGAATATATGGGACACCTTCCTGATGATCGGGATTGTCGCCGGTAACTTCGGTATTAGCCAGCCCCTTAAAAATATTTATTTCAAGTCCGGCTAAGTCAAGATTGGTCGACTTTAAATAATAGACATTGCGCCAGACATAATTCCAGGTAACCATTGACGGATTGGGATTTTGATGTTTAATAAGTTTTAAAATCATCGGACTAGCATAGGTATCACCGACAGTTATGGTCGAGTCACCTCTTTTAATTTTCATATAAGCGCCGATAAATCCTCCGGAAGCTCCACCGTAAGGGGTGTTAAAGAGAACCGTATAAGCTTTTTCATCCAGAGAATATCCGGCATCGTCGATTATTTCGACTTGTATCAGCGGCGAGTTTTCGTTTTCATAGAGCGGGTTTTCTATATCAAGAGGGTCAACATACATACGGGCCGTATCGCCGGTCGCTTCCGCGCCCGTGCTTGACGAAGTATATTTGTATAGTATTAATTCATCGATTATATCCCCCTCTTGAAAATCCGTCGCGCGCCCCAGATCGAGAATCTTGCCATCATAATATTGCCAGTCGCGAATAGTCGATTTGCTGGCGCTGGCGCCGGCATTGATGGATGTCCGTTCGGTGGAACCCTTTTCCTGACTGGCGATGGCGGTCAGAGACAGCCCCCCGATTTGGGCCTCGGTTTTAATACCAAACAAACCCTGAATACGACTGGTGTAACCGACCAGTTGGGTTTTCGGTAATGACAGAGTCGTATTTCCGGCCTCGATATTTTTAATAATATCATCCTCATCACCTTTGTACCGAATGATTATACGATTGGCCAGGGGGACTTCGGTTTTAGAATCCTGACTAACCGAAACGGTAACTTTGGAACCAATCGTACCTCTGATATCAAACCGTGAAATTTGTTCCATATTCAGGGTGGGGAACTTGCTTTGTTTATAAGTCGCCGTAACCGTTCTGTCATCCCATTGTGAACGACCGGAGAAAATAATCTGATGACTGCCCGAGACTTTAAGGCCGGCGCCGCCTTCGCCAAAGATGGACTCGACCGCTCTCGATTTTATCGGTATCGTCAATTGTAAAAGTCCACCCGATTTATTTTTCTGTTCCTTGGATAAGGCCTGCGAAGAAAACTCGCTTAGCTTGGATTCAATTGATGATCGGCGTCTATATTGCAAAAAGGCATCGGCATCTACCGTGCGCGGCGTGTATTCATATATAAAACTACCCTTTTTATAATAGGCGCCGGTAATGGTCAGATCATGGCCCGCAAAACTTGATCGCGTGACCTGAGGTTTGGCGGTAAAATATTTTTGAAGCTCATAAGGCTCCTGTTTTTTCATGGAAATAAGAAAATTTTGTCCCCTGACCGGATAGGGGGCAATAAAACTTGGCGGGTT
>CAZJLX010000346.1:0-3453 GCA_964546545.1 uncultured Ignavibacteriaceae bacterium
TCTTCTTGTAATCGGGCTGATCTGGTTCTGGTATGTGCAGGAGATGTATCCATATTTTCTTAGGCCAATCGCGGTTCCTTTTTTTCAGTTAGTCGGGGTTACAAAATGGCGACTGTCATTACTTCTGGATCATTTCTCGAATATGGTTCCGTATTTGGCGCTGGTCTGCGCCTCTCCCGGCTTTTTTAAAAACTGGAAAAAAACAGTTATGGCCGCTGTCGGCGGCCTGTTGATTCTGATGGTCGGGCATCTGCTGTTATCCTGGATAGACTTTCATTTCTGGTCGCAGTATAAAATGACCAAGAAATTTTTCCGAGGGACGTTTCCTTTTTTACTCCTTAATGATGCTTTGCCGTTCGGTTTGTGGCTTCTGTTTTACCCCGACGTTCTACCGAAACTATTCAGTTTTATTAAATTTGGCTCCTCAAAAGCAAAAGAGCAATAATCGCCGGTATTATTTTTTTTGTTGTTTTTTACACATTTCTATTTTAAACTGGCCTAAGTTTGACGATGTAATATAGTTAGGGCTATTATAAAGAGAATCTGAGGTAAAAATTGGGATTTTTTGATTTCATATCTAATGATATCGGGATAGATCTGGGCACGGCCAATACATTGGTCTATGTCAGAGGGCAGGGTATTGTTCTTAATGAACCATCGGTCGTGGCCATAGAAAAAGCGACCGATCGGGTCCTGGCGGTCGGTTCGGCGGCCAAGGAGATGCTGGGTCGAACACCGGGTGAAATCGCGGCTATCCGACCTTTAAAAGACGGGGTTATTGCCGATTTCGAGATTTCCGAAAAATTGCTTTCGAATTTTATCAAACGGGTGATTCGTCACCGCTACCTGATGAAACCGCGGGTGGTTATTTCGGTCCCGTCCGGTATTACCGAGGTGGAAAAAAGAGCGGTGCGTGATTCGGCGGAAAATGCCGGGGCACGTGAAGTATATCTGCTTCAGGAACCGATGGCGGCGGCGATCGGTGTCGGTCTGCCGGTCGATCAACCGTCGGGTGTGATGGTCATTGATATCGGCGGGGGGACTTCGGAGATTGCCGTCATCGCCTTAAACGGTATTGTCAATAATATTTCGATTCGAATTGCCGGTGACGAGATGAATGACGCCATCGTTATGTATTTAAAGAAGAACTATAATATTCTTATCGGTGAATTAACCGCCGAAGAGATCAAGATAAAAATAGGTTCGGCCTACCCGATGGAGAAGGAGCTTTCGTTTGATGTCAAGGGACGTGATCTGGTGGCCGGGGTGCCGAAAAATCTGAAGCTCTCATCGGCCCAGGTTCGTGAGGCATTGATTGAGCCGATCGATCGTATCGTTGAGGCGGTTCGTCAGTCACTGGAAAAAACCCCGCCCGAACTGGCTTCAGATATTCTGGATCGTGGTATTATCTTGACCGGCGGCGGAGCATTGCTGAGGGGGCTGGATAAACGGCTTCGCGAAGAGACCAATCTGCCGGTTATCGCGGCCGAGGACCCGCTGACCTGCGTTGTCCGGGGCACCGGCAAAGTGCTGGAAAATATGCATCTGTATTCGAAAGTATTAATGAAAAGCCGACGAGGCTAATTATATAACAGATACAGATTGTTAAATATTAAAACAGGCGAGAGCCTGTTTTTTTTAGTCTTTTTTTTTTTATGACTGTCAAAGGTATAGAAACTGAGAAATAGATGCAGGATGATGAAAAGGAATTAGTCAGCAGGGCGGCCGCCGGTGAGCGCCCAGCCTTTGACGAACTTGTTAGAAGGTATAAGGATAAGATGTTTGCCTTGATATACAGAATGACCAGCGACCGCGAGACGGCACTTGACCTGTTGCAGGACAGCTTTTTTGCCGCTTTTAAGGAATTGCCCCATTTTCGGGGTGACGCTTCGTTCGGGAGTTGGGTATATCGAATAGCATCCAATAAAAGTCTTAATTTCCTGAAACGTAAAAAGTTGCTGTCATTCTTGCCGCTGGAGAGTTCGGATGAGAGTGCGGCATCTTATGAAATGAAGGATAATATCCAGAACAATGAACTTAAGACGGCCTTAACCGATGCGGTCGCGGAACTTCCGCCCAAACAAAAACTGGTCTTTAATCTGCGTTTTTATGAACAATTAGGTTTTAATGAGATTGCCAAAATATTGGATAAAAATGTATCAACCGTCAAAACAAATTATCAGAAGGCGATTGAAAAGCTCCAAAAAAAGTTAAAAGATTTCAGGTGATAAAATGAATTGTACCGAAATAAAAAATATTTTAGCTTTGAAAACGGGTGTCTTGGACTCGGATCATGAATTGCAGGCGCATTTGTCCGATTGCCCCGATTGCATGGAGTACTATAACAGGTTAAAATCTCTTCAGGCTAACCTGAGCGAATTGCCGGTTCCGGAAATCAGTCCGATTGAATTTGCAATGGTGCAGGAAAAACTGGATAAAAGAATTAATTCCTATCAGAATCGAGCGGTTGTTTTTTATAATCGAGCGATAGGTTACGGTTCGGCGGCGGCGGCCGTTTTTCTGATTTTTATCGTTTCTCTGGTGACGCAGTATGGTGTCATTGATATAAATGAGCTGTCGGTTAATAACGATTTATTGGAGAATACAATTGTTGTCGAAGAAGATGAAGACAGTTCGCTGGGAAGGGAATATTTCGATATTGTCTTATCGGATTATTTACAGAAAAGCAGTATCGGAAGCAGTGACCTGTTAATAGGTGAATTGCAGGCCGATGAAATAGAGTATCTTGAAAAAAATCTGAATGTGGGAGATTTGTTATGATGCGCAATCGACTGACAGTTTTCCCGGTAATTGTATGTTTTGTTTTTCTTTTTCTTGGGACCATAACTGCCGGTGCGCAGGATTTTGGTCACGGTAAGAGGAAAGAGAAGCATCAAAACTGGGAGAAGAGATCCAAAACGCTTGAGAATTTACGGATGCTCAAGCTGATGGAACTTCTTGAGTTGAGCGATGAGCAGGATACGCCGTTTATTGCCCGCTTTGCCGAGTTTCGCAAAGATTTCAAGGCGTTGATGCTCGAAGTCGAAAGTGAGGTCGAAACTTTAAGCGAACTTTTAAAATCTGATGCTGAAAAGGAAAAAATATATGCGGCCATAGATAAAATAGCGAATTTGAAAAAGAGCGGAATAAACATCATGATGAAATTTCATGAAGATGTAAAATCTATTTTGACTGCGCAACAGCTCGGTCGGATGGTAATTTTTGAGGAGCGCTTTGAAAGGGAACTCATCGAAGGCGTACGCGGTTTCCATGACAGGCCGGCTCTTCCGCCCTCCGAAACGGATGAAGCGCCTTAAAACATTAAGAAAGGAGAATATTATGAAACGCAGTATCATTTTTATGGCAATTCTGGTTTTGCTCGGTTCTACCCTGGCTTATGCCGGACATGGCCACCGTGGAA
Organism: uncultured Ignavibacteriaceae bacterium; assembly: GCA_964546545.1. Taxonomy (GTDB): domain Bacteria; phylum Zixibacteria; class MSB-5A5; order GN15; family PGXB01; genus CAZJLX01. The sequence goes on from CAZJLX010000346.1 coordinate 3,422, forward strand.
TGAAAGGCTCCGGGTTCGGTGCCGGACCGGGC
>CAZJLX010000347.1:0-3177 GCA_964546545.1 uncultured Ignavibacteriaceae bacterium
CCGGGCATATTCAGTTGTTGCGACTTCACCCAATAATAAAACCGATTCGGGCATAATATCCGAGCGCAATTTCTCGCCGGTAACCGCTCGGACTGTCGCATAAGGCGGGTGAGCGTGGCAGCAGGCATGAATATCGGGCCGCTTTTGATAAACAAAAAGATGCATCAGCTTTTCTGATGAAGCCTTGCATCGACCAGATTTTTTCTCCCCCTGCTTATTAATTACCACCAAATCAACTTCGGAAATATCGTTAAGTGAAAATCCGCTCGGAGTTATTATAATTTTATTTCTATCAATTATTGACAGGTTGCCGTTACTGCCCTGAATCAGTCCGGATCGATAAAGCAGACGGCCGTAATTGATAATCTCAGATTTTAATGATTTGGTCGGCATATATAAATACCATATTAAAAATCTAATTAGAAAATGTCAATCTTGCGGAACAATATTTTCAATGCCATAAACTCTGCAAAATCAAAATATTTATCATATTTGCTTTTATACGCTGATTTTCGTGCCAAAAGGGAAACTGTTGGAGGTATAATAGAGTATAAAAAATAGAAATATTTGCGTATATATATATATAATATAGGAAAGAAAATGCTTGACAAAAACCAATATGTTTCTTATTATAAGGAGCTGTATCGTTTGGAGGTCTGAACTTGAGAGGGAGATCGCATTTCCCGTTGAAGAATCAGCGGGGTAAAATCACTTTTTTTTCTATCGGTTTAGTGGCGGTGGTTTGTGTCTTTTTGGGCATATTGATCGCTTCCAATCTAGATTTAACAAAAAAGTCTATAGCCGATATCACCGATCGCCGACCGGTTACATTAAATGATGACGGTGAGTACTCGTCACCATTTGTATCGGTTGTTGATAATGTCAAAAATGCCGTGGTTAATATAGTGGCCGAACAAAAATCTAATAATTATGCCCATGATGAGTTTTTCTGGCGTTTTTTCAAGATACCTCGTGAACCAATGATTTCGAGTGGTTCCGGATTTTTCTTCCGCGAGGATGGCTATATCCTTACCAATTATCATGTTGTAAAGAATGCTGAAAAAGTCGCGGTCAGAACCTCATCAGGATATCAATATGACGCCAAAGTGGTCGGGGTAGATTCTCAAACCGATCTGGCCGTTTTAAAGGTCGATCCAAAAGAGGAAATCGTTTACATAACATTTGGAAATTCCTCTCAAATAAAAGTCGGCGAGTGGGTTATCGCAATCGGTAATCCTTTTCCGCAACAGGGACTGGACAGAACCGTAACGGTGGGCGTGGTTTCGGCCAAGGGCCGCAGTAATCTCAATTTTGGCGATGGTACCCCCCGCTATCAGGATTATATCCAGACCGATGCCTCCATTAATCCGGGTAATTCAGGCGGCCCGCTTCTAAATTTAAAAGGTGAAGCTATTGGCGTTAATGCCGCTATCTCATCCCCAACCGGTGCTTCGGTCGGGATTGGTTTTGCGATTCCAATTAACTTGGCGCGGTCTATTGTACCCGATTTAATCGGCGTCGGGCATTTCTCGCGGGGATGGCTGGGGGTTTCATTAAGCGAGGTCACGGAGGCTCAGGCGCGCAGTCAGGGCCTTGATGCCATTCGAGGCGTTTATATTAATGATGTCTTCGAGGATTCACCGGCCCAAATAGCCGGTATTGAGATAGGCGATATTCTGGTCGAGTTTAACGGCGAGGAAATAATTGATGGTGACCGTTTTTCGGTTTTAATTTCTACCGCCCCGAAGGACAAATACTCGGAAATCAAACTTGTCAGAAACGGCAAAGAGCTTAAGACTGTGGCCAAAGTCGTTGACAGAAAAGAATATACCAAAGCTCACTCGGAACAGTTTGAAAATTTGAACCAGCGTATTTCATGGCTCGGAATGGAACTTTTGACTTTTAACGAAGATGTCGCCCGACAGGTTGGTATCGATTACTTTCCGGGTGTTTATATCAATCGTATTGTCAATGGCTCATCGGCCTATAAAGCCGGTTTTATGCCCGGTTCCATTATTACGCAGGTGGATAATCAGGAAGTAAAAAACCTGGTCGACCTTACATTAATAGCGGAAGGAATGGAGGACAGAAAAAAAGCTATTCCATTTTTGCTGGTCGATCCCGGAGGATCAATAGAATATAAGGCGATAAAGCCTTAGATTATGTCTATCGGATAGTACCTTTTAAGGAGGATTATTGATTATTAGTGGCTAAGCAGATGTTAAAGTATCGTGACGAAGACAGATCTCTGGATCTGTACTTACGCGAAATAGGGGAAACGCCCCTGATCAATGCTGCTGAGGAAGTCCGATTGGCTAAAAAGATAAAGCAGGGTTCGAAACAGGCCCTGGAAGCTCTAACCAAAGCCAATTTGAGATTTGTCGTATCAGTCGCCAAGCAGTATCAGAATCAGGGATTGTCCTTAGCTGATTTAATCAATGAGGGCAACATAGGACTAATCAAAGCGGCCAAACGCTTTGATGAAACCCGAGGATTTAAGTTTATCAGTTATGCCGTCTGGTGGATTCGCCAGGCGATTCTTCAGGCGCTGGCCGAGCAGAGTCGTATTGTACGACTACCCTTAAACCGGGTCGGGACACTGCATAAAATCGGCAAGATTTCAAGTTCACTGGAGCAGGATCTGGGTCGTGTTCCGTCACCGGACGAAATCGCGAAGGAACTGGATTTATCGGCTGGTGAGGTTTCCGACACTCTGAAAATATCAAACTCGCATCTTTCGCTCGATGCACCATTTTCGGTTTCGGAAGATAATTCGCTGATTGATGTTCTCGAGGATGAATATCAACCGGCACCCGATGAGGAACTGCTGGACTTTTCACTGAAAGAGGAGATTGGAAAGGCGCTGGATACGCTGACTCCCAGAGAGGCCGAGGTTATAAGCCTGTATTTCGGATTAAATCATGAAAAGGCTCTTACTCTGGAAGAGATCGGCGCGCGTTTTTCACTAACCCGCGAGAGGGTCCGTCAAATCAAGGAAAAAGCTATCAGGCGACTGCGTCATGCATCACGCAGTCGGTCATTGCGAGCCTATCTGAATTAGACCTCATTTGATTGGATATAAAAAAGCCGCCCGAAAACGGGCGGTTTTTTTTCGCTTTGTAAAAATATAACAGACACTCTCGCAAAACATGCGTTTAATCCTAAAAATCAATGAAA
>CAZJLX010000347.1:3187-3451 GCA_964546545.1 uncultured Ignavibacteriaceae bacterium
TAAGATGATAAGCGTGAAAGTTTCTGTAACTGAACAGATGGCTATCCACAAGATTGATAATAGATGAATCATACATGTTGATACTTGAATCTGTGATAAGATATTGGGCTCCCAGATTTCGTCGGTCACGGATAGACTGCCATGTAAGCGTATGGCGAATCGCCCAGCCGAACCGATCCAGCTGGTAAAGCTTTACGACAGGGGTGCGGTCCTCAATGACAACTCTTTCCTCTACAGGAATATATTCATCGCTTAAGGCTCGCA
>CAZJLX010000348.1:0-3449 GCA_964546545.1 uncultured Ignavibacteriaceae bacterium
TATACAGTATAGATTAAATCCCATATTCCGACTGATTACAAGAATTCATCACGTCACCACTAAACAATTGTCCGACAACATATTACAAAAACATGGCAATCGGGCATCAGCTTTGCTCAAACAAATATATAAATGTGAATATTATTATTTTGGGGGAGTTATGGAAAAGAAAAAGGCTGTGGCCGCTTTTCCAAAGAGCAGGTCAAAATTCGCCGAATCATTTATGGCCAAATACGGCTTCAAAATGCTCCTTTCGATTTTGACGATTCTGGTATTTTTAACCTGTGTTCGCTGTACTGTCAAAAAGCCGGAGTCACCGGTCTGGAATATGAATTTGGTTCTGCCGGTCATCAACCGCACTTATGACATGGAGGAGATAGTCAATAAAATCGAAGATCCCGGATTGACACTTGACGCCAGCGATACTATCACTTTTACATTTGATGAAACCCTGGATACGATTCGGATCGAAGAAGACCTGACGATTGATTCTCTGATAAACTATGTTGCCGATTCGGTCGGGAAGATTACCATTTCACCGACTAATCCCGATCCAATACTCTTTGACCCAGCCGATTTTGGTATTTATTCCAATATACCCGGTTTTCCAATCGGATGGTTAAATACGGTATCATTTGACTTGCCCAACTTTGATATTTTTAACTGGGCCACTTTATCAACGGGGGCAATACAAATCGAAGTGATAAACAACTTCGGTATTGACCTTGATATTGTCTCGGTGGACCTGGTTGATCGCGGATATAGTCGAATCACCGCAACTGGCAATTTTACGGGAACGCCAGCCATACCTGACGGCGACACTGTGTCATTAACGCTCAATCTTGCCGGAAAAACAATTTCCAACAGACTCGGCATAACGATACGCTGTCATACTTCCGGGACTACCGGGTGGTGGTATGTCGATGACAAGGAAATAATTGTTAATATGGGTTTTGATGGCGACCTGCTCTTATCGGCCGCGGAAACAGTGATTCCGCCGATTCCACCGATTGATCTTTCGGAAAGACTGTTGGTAGAACTGAATCATACCGTGTTATCGGCCAATTTATCGTCCGGGAATTTGAAGATTGAGCTGGAGAATAATTCCCCTCTTTCCGCCACTTTATCGATGATTCTGCCCGATATAAATCTTGATGGAGTACCGTTCTCCCTCGACACGACCGTTTATCCGCAATCGATAACGGTCATACAGCTGGATTTGATCGGATATACTTTTGAGCCGTTTGATCAGGTGATACCGCAGTTTATGGATTTTAACGCCACCGTCACACTCGAAGAATCATCCGATTTGCTGGTTATAAGAGAAACCGATGATGTTAAAGTTACAACGATCGTCGCTGGTCTGGCATTTGATTCGATGGAATGTCGCCTGACTCCGACCGAAGTGGTCTTTGATGATCTGGGGCAGATTGATATTGATATCCCTGACGGTTTTGACGAATTTCAGTTAGCCTCGGCAGTCCTGGAATTGGAAATCGTTAATTCCTTTAATTTCCCGGGGGCGCTGGATCTGACCATAAACGGCGATGCCGGCCAGACGCCGCTCCATATCAGCAGCACGATACTGGCCGGAACGCAGACAAATCCCTCGGTTAATATTATTATTGACTCTAATTTGAGCACTTTTTTAAACCCGGTGCCCAATTATGTTACGATCAGCGGCTCGGCAACCTTTGGCAACGGTTCGACAACCGGTTTTATTACGGGCAATGACTATCTATCACCATCTCTTTCAATTATCGCTCCCCTTGAAATTATTATTGACAGCGCCACTTTTTCGGCCGATACGACCTCCGAAGATATCGATCAGGAGGATGTCACACTTATAACCGAACATCTTATCGAAGCCAATTTCAGTTCGACGGTAAACAACAGCCTGCCGGTCTCTGTCCGGGTCAAGATCTTCATGGACGGAGATTCAACCAAAATGAATGACAGCGCCGAAGTCGTTAAAATAATCGAAGTTAATGCGGATTCGCTGTCGGAAGTATCTCTGGTTCTTGACAGCAGTGAAATAAAAGTCATGGAAAACAATCCGCTTTATGTATCCCAGGATATAATGCTGATTGGCAATGGGATAGATCCGGTTATGATTTTAAAATCGGATAGTCTCAGTATTCTTGGCATCATAGAAATCGAATACCATTTCGACGGAAGTTTTTAAGGGGGCTCGATCGTGTTTTTTTTAGACCATAAAATAAAAAGACGAATCACAGGCGGTTTGATAATCAAAGTAGCTCTCTTTTCACTTATTTTATTCGCCGTCTCTCTGATATCGATCAATGCGGCCGGTTTGTCCTCCGCTCGGGCGGTAGCAATGGGTGGCGCCTATTGCGGACTGGCTCATGGAGTCTATGCCCCGCTATATAATCCGGGCAATATCGGCCTGGTCAATTATCGCGAAAAGGGGTTGCAACTCGCCGGAATCGGTGCTCAGATAACAAATAACAGCTTTACCTTGGAAGATTATAACAATTACACCGGTGCGGTTTTGACTGAAAATGACAAATCAGTCATTCTCGGTAAAATTCCAAGTGAAGGTTTTCAGATATCGGCGGAAGTCGAGGCCGGGATCATGTCGTTATCCCTCGGATCAATCATTATTTCGATTAATGGTTTTGCGGCCACCGAGTCCAATCTCGGCAAAGATATCATGGAACTGGTCCTGCGTGGCAATTCCCTAAACGACAGCATATCGCTTGACGGAATGTACAGCGAAGCGATTGCCTATGCCACGGCGGGAATTTCATACGGTCGTTCGATATATACACTTGGGACGCGGCAGTTGGCAATCGGCGGAACGATTAAGTACATTCGCGGCATCGCCTACGAAAGGGTGACCGATATATCGGGTAACGTGGTTACATTTACAACCGGTTTCGAGGGTGAAGGTTCAATGACCGCCAAAACCTCAACCGGCGGCAGCGGTTTTGGCCTTGATGTCGGAACCTCGCTTCGCTTGAACGATAATTATGTCGTTGGTCTCGCGTTCAGCAATCTGATAAGCAGTATCAACTGGTCGAATAACACCGAAGAACATTACTATCATTTCCGATTTGACACATTGAATCTGGACAATATAAATGATGATTCTATCATTGTCACCGATGATGAATCCCGGGATATTGACGGTTTTCAAACATCTTTACCGGTAGTGATGAGGGCCGGTCTGGCCAATATTTCGGGCAAATTGACCTGGGCCATTGACTACGTGCAAGGTTTTAAGCTGGCGCCCGGTTCTTCCTCCAGGCCGAAACTCGGCTTTGGCGCCGAATATCGCCTTCTCTCCTTTCTGCCTTTGAGAGCGGGATATTCGATGGGAGGCGGAAAAAGCGGCGGTGTCTCCGGAGGACTGGGTCTGGACGTTCATCTCTTTTATCTGGACCTGGCGGTTTCAAACCAGAGTACATTTAATTTTGAAGCCACCA
>CAZJLX010000349.1:0-3446 GCA_964546545.1 uncultured Ignavibacteriaceae bacterium
CGCGGCATCGGGAACAGGTGCGCACCTGTTGAATTGTCCCGAGAAAAGTTTTCGATACGGTTCTGACCTGTCCCGCTCCCTGGCAATCCGGGCATCTGTTCCTCGATGCCCCCGGGGCAACACCGCTGCCACTGCATTCCTCACAGGTTTCGTATCTCTTGAGACTTATTTTTTTTTCAACTCCGGTTGCTATTTCCTGTATGGTCAATTTAATTGTCGCCTTTAAATCCTCACCTCGATTTACCCGACGACGACTTCTTCCTCCACCGCCAAAGATATCTTCGAAACCGAATCCGCCGCCACCAAAGCTGCCAAAATCACGCATAAAGGCTCGAAGAGCATCGCTGATATCAAAGCCGCCAAAACCAAAACCTCCCTGCCCAAAACCGCCGCCCGCACCGGATATTCCGGCATGACCGAACTGGTCATACATCTGCCGCTTCTGCTGATCCTTTAGAATTTCGTAAGCCTCAGTCGCCTCCTTAAAATTCTCTACGGCCGATTTATCCCCCGGATTGCGATCCGGATGGTATTTCATGGCAAGTTTACGATAAGCCACTTTTATTTCATCCTCGGAGGAAGATTTTGACACCCCGAGAACCTCATAGTAATCTCGTTTATCCATCTATATCTCATTTACCGGTTTTGAATTTCTCACAACCGGTTATTTATCCTTGTTATCATCAACAACTTCAAAATCGGCATCAACGGCGCCATCACTTTTGGAGTGATTTTCTTCCTGTGAATCCGATGCCCCAGGATCGGTTCCCGCTTGCGGACCGGCACCCGCACCCATGTCGGGCTGAGGGCCGCCGGCGGCCTGCTGCTTGGCAGCGGCATCTTTGTACATCTCTTCGGCCAGTTTATGCGACGCCTGCAACAGCTCTTCTTTGGCCTGGTTAATCGGTTCAATGGTTTCCGATTTCAACGCCTCACGAAGTTTCTCCTTCTTCTCCTCAATATTTTTCTTTTCTTCATCGGAGATTTTATCGCCATGCTCCTTAATTGTCTTTTCCGTGGAATAAATCAACTGATCAGCCTCATTGCGGGCCTTGATAAGCTCTTCTTTTTTCTTGTCTTCATCCGCATTCGCTTCGGCATCTTTAACCATCTTATCAATCTCCTCCTTAGAGAGCCCGGATGAGGTTTGGATCTTGATCGATTGCTCTTTGCCGGTGCCGAGGTCCTTGGCTGAAACATGCACGATACCGTTGGCGTCGATATCGAAGGAAACCTCGATTTGCGGAATACCACGCGGGGCGGGTGGAATATCGGCCAAATCAAACCGTCCCAGCGTCCGGTTATCATGCGCCATATGTCGCTCGCCCTGAAGAACATGAATGGAGACGGCCGGCTGGTTGTCGGCAGCGGTCGAGAATATCTGGCTCTTGCGGGTCGGGATAGTGGTATTACGGTCGATCAGTTTGGTCAAGACACCGCCTAATGTCTCGATTCCAAGTGACAGCGGCGTAACATCGAGAAGAACGACATCTTTCATGTCGCCCGCCAGCACCCCGGCCTGAATAGCGGCGCCGACGGCGACCACTTCATCAGGATTAACACCTTTGTTAGGCTCCTTGCCAAAAAGATCCTTAACAATCTGATGCACTTTCGGCATACGGGTCTGTCCGCCGACCAGAATAATCTCATTGATATCGGTCGGGGATAATTTCGCATCTTCCAGAGCCTTGCGACAGGGACCTATCGTCCGCTGGAGCAGTTCATCGGTCAGCTGTTCAAGCTTGGCCCGGGTGAGAGTCAGATCCAGATGTTTCGGGCCATTCTGGTCAGCGGTTATAAACGGCAGATTAATATTGGTCTGCATCGTTGTTGACAGTTCACACTTGGCCTTCTCCGCCGCCTCTTTCAGGCGCTGAAGAGCCATCCGATCCTGCCTCAAATCGATTCCGTTTGATTTTTTGAATTCATCGGCCAGCCAATCCATAATACGCTGATCAAAATCATCACCGCCGAGATGGCCGTCACCATTGGTCGATCTAACCTCAAAAACTCCATCACCCAGTTCTAGGATCGAAATATCAAAGGTCCCGCCACCCAGATCATAAACGGCGATTTTTTCATTATGCTTTTTATGCAGGCCATAGGCCAGAGAAGCGGCCGTCGGTTCATTGATAATTCGCAACACTTCCAGCCCCGCAATTTTCCCGGCGTCTTTGGTCGCCTGCCTTTGGGAATCATTAAAATAGGCCGGGACAGTAATCACCGCCTGTGTAACCTCACCGCCCAGATATTCCTCGGCATTCTTCTTAAGCGACTGCAGAATCATCGCCGAAATCTGCGGCGGGGCATACTTCTCACCGCCCGCCTCAACAACTACTTCACCCTTTTCATCGGAAACAACTTTATATGGTACGATTTTCTCTTCCGATTCGACCTCATTGTGACGACGTCCCATAAACCGCTTGATAGAAAAAACAGTATTTTCCGGATTAGTTACCGCCTGTCGTTTGGCCGCAGCCCCGACCAGCCGTTCACCATCTTTTGCAAATGCGACAATCGACGGGGTCGTCCGCCCCCCCTCTTTATTGGGTATTACAACCGGGTCATTGCCCTCAAGAACGGCGACACAGGAATTGGTCGTCCCCAGATCAATACCAATTATTTTGCCCATCTCCAAACTCCTTCTATTTTGTTATATTATATTTCAGATATATAAGCCTATAACTGTTCTTCCTCAGCCGAGGTTTCGTTTTTATTTTCACCATTTTTACCCTTGCTGACCGCCACCCGGGCAAAGCGGATTACTTTTCCATTCAATTTATAACCCCGGATTATCTCCCGGGCGACAATTCCCTCATCGTACTCGTCGGAATCGATTTGCATTAACGCTTCATGCAGATTGGGATCAAATTTCTGACCGATTGACTCTATCGGCTCTACCCTCTCTTTTTTTAAAATATCCGAAAGATGTTGATAAATCAATTCGGTCCCGCTCTTAAGAGCCTCATAATCGTCGGAGTTCGAGACAGCCTCCAATGCCCTTTCAAAATTGTCAGCCAGTTCAAGAATCTGAAGAATCAGTTTTTCATTGGAATTTTTTATTATATCCTCAAACTGCCGGGCTGTTCGTTTACGATAATTATCGAATTCGGCCGCCAACCTGAGGTACCGATCATTAAATTCCTCAAGCTTTTTCTCATAATCCTCAATGGTTGGTTCGGCGGCTTTTTCTTCCGACGCCGCTTTATCATTCTCGGCTTCAGAAGATTCCTCGCTCCTGACGGTATCAGCCACTTCGTTCTCTTCAGCTGCCATTTCAGGGGAGTCGTCGGTTATCTCGATATCAATCTTATTCTTATTTTTTTTACTCATCCTTTGCCTTCGAATCAGAAAGTGCCTCAGTTAAAGACTTTGCTGTATATTCGACAATTGATATTAGCCTTGAATATGGCATTCGTGTCGGGCCGATAATTCCGATTGTCCCA
>CAZJLX010000350.1:0-3437 GCA_964546545.1 uncultured Ignavibacteriaceae bacterium
AAATGGCTGCAACTGGGCCTCAAACATCCGATTCGAAATAATCAAATATTTGACCGGATATTTAACGCGGTCGAGCGAGTCGGCCCGTGCTTCACCTGAAAATGCAGTATAATTTATGACGCTACTGTAAATCGGTTCAAAAAAAGGAGAGTAATATTTGGTGCGCCTCTGTTCCGTTTCCTGCCAGTCGGGATGAAGAAATTCGATTCGCACCGTCAATTCGGTATAAACTCTTACCTTATTTTCGACCGGGTCATACTCGACCGGAGCGACGGTAATTTTGCCGAGACGCAGATCACGCATTGTTCCCAAAATTTCAGTCTGCGTGATCGGTAGAGAATAATAGCCGAGTGTTTGGTAGGCAGCCTGATTATATTCAAAGGGAATATCGGCCGGATCATCCGATTTACTCAAAGAGGGCTGCGCCGGCATAATCAGATCTGTTATCCCCAGATCGGCCAAAGAAATTTCTTCAACCTTGCCATATTCGATCACCTCGGACCGTAATTCGCAGCCATAAGGTATTGCCAGCAATTGGCCGGCTGTTGGCAGGTTTGGTTCGCCGATATTAAATGACCGGGCCAATCCTTCACATTTGGCCATTACAAATGAACCTTCCGGTGTCGTTACCGGAATAAAATCGATTCTACCGATCTCAAGCTGCATCGTCAGGCCCGCTTGATCTTGGCTAAGAAGTTTCACATCCGAAGGACGGTCTCCGAACGTCACTGACTCAAATGCCCCAACCGGCATAACAAAGCCGGCTATCAGCAACGCCAACAAACAAGTTCCATAAACAAACCGTTTCAAGATTACCTCCAGTTCTGTTACGTTATTTTAAAATTGCGCTTTTCGTATAATTATATATAAACAAACTCTCCATTGTATGCATTTATTCTATTTAATAATAAAATTGTTAAAACCTTTAGCCAATGAATTTTCTCACTGTCAGACGAGTATCTCCACGTGCAGAATATTCGTAGCAGTATCTTAATTTCTTGCAGTACAATTAATTATTGTACAACCATCCATCATAAAAATAAGGCTTTTATCCAACTTGTCAAGGTATATTTGGTCAGGATACAAATTGTAAGGCTGTTTCTATTATAGGCTTAAAGAATCGCTTTCGATTAAAAAACGAAAAAATATATTGCAATAAAAAAGAGGATGCCAAAAAGACACCCTCTTTTTTAGTTTTTTTTAATTAATCCACCCAGATATAGCCGCATATCGGTTCCGGCCCGCCCTTGTATAAGCAGTTTATCATATATGTTATATCAAATATATTTAACGTCTGGTCCAGATTTACATCGGCAATATAAGCCGGACAAACCGGTGGCGGATCAGGTAAGCCCCCATATAGGCATCGGATCAATTCGACCACATCAAAGATATTAAAGGTATTATCGCCGTTGACATCCCCACAGATAAAGATTTCCAGCGAGCCATCAATAATCTCTATGACATTGGTGTCAATATAAGCGTTAAGTACCCATTCGAGACCGCATGAATCTCCTTCGGTTCCGGAGACCTTTTGCCACATAAGGCAAAGCGTATCATTGGGTGGCGGCGCCCAGGCAACACAATCGTAACATACCACGTCCAGAATCGAATCATAAACAACGCCGATCGGATTACCACTGGGATCGGAAAAGCAAAATTGATCAATCATATCGTGCATAAGCATCAGGTCGACAGAATTGTCTGTGACCGTATCCTCGATCGGATAAGTGTCCACCATGACCTTTATCAGCGGAGTATCACCTGATTTTGGCAGAATACCTTCAACGAATGGTAGTCCGGCAAGATTGGCCAGGCCGACAATATTGGCATCATAATTTCCAAATGTGTGAGCCTGAATATGTTGCCAGCCCGAAATAAGAGTTCCTGATGTCTCAAGAACTACCAGATTGGCAGAGTCGGGATACGTTTGAAAAATGGCTCTATCAGGATTGTTCATCGCCATCCAGACTTCGAATCCGGCCACCGTATCACTCTGGTTTTGCATATAAATCGGTATCGGGATCCCGGTTTGATTCGCGGGGGCCAGGACATTTCCCACTTTCACGATCAGATCCTGACCGGAAGCCGACCCAAATGCCGAGATTGACAATATCACCGAAATGATAAATATTATTCGATGAGACTGCCTGAGGGTTGAAAAATCGCGCATTAATCCTCCTCCTCATTAAGGGTTGCAGTTATTATTCCAGCCCTTGACCGATTTATCATAGTCATCTCCTTGTTTATTATCTCTTTATTATTTGATTTATTCACCGCACGATTGTTCCCATTGTATGCAATCGCACATATCACACGGCGATCCGGTACTATATATTGATGTTATCAAGCAGGTAATATCAAATATATTAACCACGCAGTCGCAATTTACGTCAGCATGAGCCGGACGATCCAGTTCCGGTCCGCCGCTGTATAAATGAGCAATCAGGGTTGTGATATCAAATATATTTATTATTCCGTTATTGTCGACATCACCCATTAATACACAAATCCCGCCCTGAATAATGACCGAGCCGTCGAATATATGTACGATGGATGTATCAAGATAAGGATGAAGGATTGTGTCGATCACCATAGTATCAGCCGGCGGATTCATTACTTCTTCCCACAACAGACAACTGCTGTCACCGCCCGGTTCCGGGCCCCACTCCATGCAGTTATAGTACAGCGTATCAAAGGTCGGATTATTATAACCCAAACCGATTGTATTACCCATCTCATCCGAGAAATTAAACTTTTGAGGATCGTGCGAAATTTTAATGTCAATAATCGGCGATGACATCGTGTCGGGGAGAGTCGGGGCAATATTAAACAATAGTTTAATCAAAGGTATCTCACCATATTGGGGATAGCCTATGCCTGATACATACGGCGTGTCGGGTATGTTTGCCATAGCGATTATCCTGGTGCCGTTTATACCATCATCGATTGATGTTACGTATTGCCAATTGGCCGTTAATGTCCCGCTTTTATCGACACAGCCCGGGTAAAACTGGATTACATCCGGATGATCGGTATATATCTTTAAGGTGAAGGCCGCCACAATGTCCTCAAAGTTCTGCATATAAATCGGCAGCGAAAAAGCCTGCGTCCCGGCGACCGCAATCGTATCGGAAGCTTTTACTATTAATATTGGAAAATCGGCCCGCGTCTCGACAGGTTTTAAAAAGATGCAGGCTAATAAACCGGCAAATATAAGAGATAAAAGCTGCTTGCTCATAACAACTCCCTACGTCTGATTTCGTCTTTTATCCCTTAACAATTTAGATACAACGATAGCCCTTCAGTTTGCAGTATTTATTCTGAAAAAACATATCGTTAACTAGATTCAGTTACAAAATAGTGATTTAAATGATCTTGTCAAGTTAATTATTTATTTTCCGGCTTATCTAATTCGTTATATCACGGTGTCTTAT
>CAZJLX010000351.1:0-3427 GCA_964546545.1 uncultured Ignavibacteriaceae bacterium
CCCTCGCCAACGCGTGAAGTGCGGCGCGGGCCTGATCGGCGGCGGTTGTCGATGAACCTGAAATCTCATCGATGCTTAAACCAAGCGGGACGCCATTGGCATCGGCCAGTCCGATTCCGGTTCCCGAGGGATTGATAAAGGCATTTACATTGGCCATCTGTGGATTGGAATGATTATCCAGAGCCGTATTGATGGCATTTATGACATCGCCTATATTCGAAGCTGATGACAAATCGACTTCCACACTGAGAGTATCATCCGCATTATGTATTAAAATTTTTCCATTGGTCATGTCGATACCTGACCCGGAGTTCAGATTTAAAAGCGGTGTCGATTGGGTTATCAAACCGCTGCTGGTACCGGCAAAGCTGATATTGTTGCCTTCCGCGCCAAGCGAGGCCGTCAAGCCATAAATTGAGTTCATCGGATCAGCGGTTAAATCAGCATTGATTTTGTCAATCAAATCGCCAACCGTCATTTCGGCGCTGATATCAACCGTCACGTCAATGCCGGTATTATGATCGGATATAACAAATGTTCCGGGCGTCTGGTCAATTCCCTCCCCGAGGTTTAAATCTGATAACAGGGTATTATTATCAATCCCGACATCCCAGTCGGAATTTTCACCGATGGTTGACACCTTTGATAAAAAAACATCGGAGCCGATCAGGTTTATTCCCACCCGCGCCGCATTCTCGATCTCAACCCGAATATTCCCCCGATCACCGATATAACTGACTCCATGGGCACTGGAACTGAAAGCAGCGGAATCCGTTCTAAATCCGGAAAAAATATATCGTCCGTTCATTTGCGTGTTGGCCATACCCAAAATCGTATCAAACAGATCCTGAACCTGATTGGCCGCAACCTCACCGGAATTGGAATATGTGTCGCTGTCATCGCCTGCCATATCGACCGCAATTTCATACGCCGAAGTTATGGCATCCTTAATATCCAGAAGAGTCGTATCATAGTTGGAGAGCAGGTTCAAAGAACTGGAGATATTTTTTTTGTACTGCGAAATCTCCGATAAGGAATAACGATATCCCAAATCTTTTTGTGTCCCCACCGGATCATCGGAAGGCTTCATAATCCGCCGGCCGGTCGACATCATCGCCTCAAGGGTCATAAAATCGTTTAAAGATCGATTCAGATTATAGACCACCTGATTGGAAATCATTTGATTCGTAACACGCATCAGTGATTAATCCTCATAGTATACGAAGCCATCATCACAGCCGCCACGCTCCAGTCTTTCCAGCAATTCGCGACTTCTTAACTGTTTTTTGGGGACAGCTTTGTTTTTCTGTAACTGTTGGCCAAATTTTACGACCGGATCGTTTATTTCCTCTTTTTGTTTTTTACTTTTCCGAATCATCGTCATTCCGTTGTATTATGGTTGCTTCTTCCGCCTTCGCGGCTTTTTCGTTTACTTGATTTTTTGTACTTAATGTCCGCATTTTCGTTTTTCTTGCCGGTTTCACCGGTGATCTTGCCTCGCAGCATTTTCATTACATTGGCCAGATCCTGTTTGACCGATTTGGCCGCCTTGCGATTTTCCTGCTGTATCTTGACATAAATCTCTTCACGATGAACGACTACCTTTGAAGGTGCGTCGATCCCAATTCGAACCTGTCGGCCAAAAACCCCCAAAACCGTTACCTTGATATCATCGCCGATAGTAATCGACTCACCTAACTTCCGTGTCAATATTAGCAATTTACCCTCCGTGGTAATGACTAATTATTATTTAATTTTTATCTGCCTACAACACCCATATCGTTTATGACTTTTTCCAATGCCTGATCCATGGTCGTAATGACCCTCGCAGCGGCATCGAAGGCCTGTTGATATTTTATCATTTGTGTCATCTCTTCGTCCAGCGAAACACCCTGAACCGATTGCCGGGAGTTTTCTATCTGGTTTACGAGAAGTTCCTGACTGCCCTTAAGATTTATCGCTTTGCTGGTATTAACTCCAATCTTACCGATCAATGACTGATAATAATCGGTGATGGTCACACGGTTTTGATCCATCAAAAGCGAATCTTTTAAATCAAGTATGGCCAGGGCATTGACATTATCACCCCGCGCTCCCGATTGCGAAGCGGCTATCAAATTGATATTGTTTTCAATTTGCGCCGAAACAGAAATCGTCGAGGCCGAAGTTCCGGCCGGGTCAAAAAAGTTGATTCCGGTAGTGACACCATCAAGGGCATAACCGGTCCGGTGAAGAGCGTTGACATTTTCGACAAGCCCTCTGGCCATATCATCAAGCGCTCGCTTATAGTCGGGAATAATTTCATCCCGCGTATCAAGCAGTCCCTTAAGCTGGCCATTCAGTATCTTCATTTCGTCGGTTGTCCCCGCCCAGGCAACGGCATTAACCGCGGATTGTCCTGACCCGGATTTAAACGTGCCCAGGGCATATGATGAGGTCTCATCTATAAGCGTCATCGATCCCAGCCTGACGACGGTCGCACCATTCATTTTCTCGGTCGTATTAACATCGATATATTCGGAGAGCTGATCAATTAAGTAATCGCGTTTATCACGCAGATCATTGGAGCTGGCACCGCCGAGTTCATACCGCGATATCTGGACATTCAACTCGGCTATCTGTTCGGAAATTTCATTGATATTGGCAACGATCAGAGCAACTTCGTTATCGACCGAATCCTCCAGCGTATTAAGCTGATCATAAATTCGATGCAATTCGGATGTCAACAGGTTTGTATTTTCCTTTAAGGCGTTTCTGGCGCCGGTACTCTCGGTCCCGGCCACAATATCATTGGCCAGAGCCGACCATGAATTCCAGAATTCATTCATCAAACCGCTTAAGGAGTCATCACTCGGCTCGGCAAAAAGCGCCTCAATTTGTGTCATGGTTTTTTCCATCGCCGTCCATTGACCAAAGGAGGTATTCTCCTGGCGGTACTGCTGAGTCAAAAACAGGTCTCGTACCTGTTGAATATGAATCGCCTGAACTCCGGTTCCCACCTGACCCATCGGGCTGTCAAACGGCTGCGTGGTGGTGGTGGTTACGCGCTGACGGGTGAATCCCGGTGTATTAACGTTGGCAATATTATGACCAATGGTATTCAGCCATAACTGATGACTGGCCAGTGCCCGTTTGCCAAGTTCCAATCCGCTAAAAAGACCTGCCATTATGCCTTCCTATCCAGGGCCAGACTGGCTTTTGACGAATTAATCCCGCCCTTTTTTTGATAATTTTCCGATGGATTGTTAAACCGATTGAGAAGCTCCAGAGTCTTGGAAATATTATCGCGCGAGCGATCAATCAACATTTTGTTCTGCGATCGCAGCTTAACTATTTTTTCCTGAAAATCAAGAATAGTGCCCCTCAATTGCTCCAGAACGGTTGCCTGTCCGGCAGGAACGACTTCTATTAACTTGCTGATTGTCAG
>CAZJLX010000352.1:0-3424 GCA_964546545.1 uncultured Ignavibacteriaceae bacterium
TTTTTCTTTTGAATTTAGAAGAATCCCCACAAATAGAATTAAGCGCTGAATTGAAGAAAAATAACTTTAAAATATTTAAAACAGCGTAAAACCAGCATAGGTTGCTCCCCCGTTCTACGGTCGGTTTCTTTTTGCACCAAACCTCTATCAATACAAAATCCATATCAAGTCAATGTTAAATTGTATCCCTGACTCTTTATATAAAGGGTACAATTATGCCAAGAAGCAAAAAACAGATTATCGCCAACCGCCTCAATGCCCAAAAAATTGCCAGTCAAGTATCCGACCATCCCGCAACCGCTTCGCAAATTCGCTACAAAGTTGATAGTGCGAAATATTTAAAATATGCGAAACAAACCCATTTTGCTGTAAATGGCTGGTAAATAAGGCATTAAAAGAAATGGCTCAAAAAAAACAGGCTCTCTGCCTGTTACGTGGATTCCTGCCCCCTCAGGAATGACAAATTGGATATAACCTACAAAATTATAACAATCTTGCCGATTTGGGTGCCGCGGTCGGATTCGACCGTGTAATAATAGATGCCCGAAACAACCATCTGCGTGTTGCGCGAAATCATATCCCAGCGTTCATGCATAGAGCGTGGCGAGTCGGGCGGATAATCATGATTTATCTCGCGCACCAGATCGCCGTCGATAGTGAATATCTTAATCGTACATCTGGGCGGCAGATTGATAAAGTGAATCGAGCGGGTGCGTTCATCCGGTCGAAATTCCTGCTGCACCAGTCGACCGCCGTTAATACCGCCGATATAGTCGCGCCCCTCGAACCCGGTTTCGCGGTAGTCCCCGTCGATACGGTACGGATTGGGATAGACCACCACATCGAGATTTTTTTCCATGACGGTACTGTTATCGTTCATGGCATACTCGGCGACATAATTTCGATAAGGCGGGGTTTCGAGCGCCTCGAGTTCGCTTTTGGGCGAGCCGAAATCGAAGGCGGTTACCGCCACATAGTACAGCTGAGACGGCAGCAGACGTTTCATGACGTACTCATATTCATAGTACTTAAAGAAAAGACCGTCATCGGTCAACTCCTCGGGATAAAAGAGCCTCGCCGAATCGATGACCAGGGTGGTCGGCGGCAGCTCATCGGGATAAACCTTGTGGATACCCTCCGGGTCATCCATCGAGGAATTATTCTGATCTTCAGACGTGAAATAGTACAGTTTACCTTCCCACCGGAACATCCTCTCCGGTGTGTCATGATCGTTGGGGTCAAAATCGTTTCCATAAAGAGTTTTCAGCGAATCGGGCGAAAAGGGAATATTGGTCAATTTCCATCGGAAAGTATAGGCATCCCATTCGTACCGATTGTAATCCTCGATATCGTACGAGGCGACAACGGAGAAACCGGAGGGGGTCGGCGACAGGGAAACATAAATCCGATAACCCTCAAAATCGAATTCATTGCTGAATCGATCCCGTTCGGTCTCGGTTCTAAATCCGTTCCATTGAATTCTTAATTCGCCCTGGTTAAATTCGGTTATACTCGGATAGACTTTTGTCCGTACCGTATCGCCGGAAGTATCTACGGCCCATAGCTCGGGCGGGGGAGGCGGCGAAGCGCCGACAAAATCGGGAACATCATCACCCCGGTAATAAAAGGTATCGGCACTGGTGTAGGTCCAGTCACAGATGATAGAATCGAGACTGATCGTATCGCATGTTTCCACCGAATCATAATAGCAGAATCGGCTGGGCCCGCGATAACCGTTACCGTCGGTGTCCACTCCGGGATTATCATAGATCCATGCCGCCCACAACGCATTTTGACCGAATTCGTCAAAACTAAGTTGATTGTAAAACGGGTCGGGATCGGCGGCATTGAAGAGATTGCTGAAAGCATAACAATCGGTATGGAAATTCTCACCTCCGACATAGGCAAAACTTATCGGCAGAACCTCTCCGGGCATAATGTCAAAAGGCCCGAAGGAGAGCAGATAGCGGGTATCGAAACCATCGGCGAATTCATAGCCATCCGGCCCGGGTGGCAGCCAGCCCAAATCGGTTTGGTCGACGGCACTGTAATATTGATCATAATCGAACTCCTCGTGCCGCATGATATAATACTTATTCAGATCCCCCTCGGGGGTTCCGAGATTGCCGCCAAAATCGCGAAACGGATCGTCAAGTGTGCCCTGCCGTCTCGGGCCAAAATCCTGCGGTGCACTGCCGTTGGAAATCCACCAGTTAAATGAGTATTTCAATGAGTCGGCGGGTGTCCGAATAACACGCACGCCGGTCACGCCGGTCAGAGAATTTTCCGGGAATTGACCGGATCCGAGGCAGGGGTAGCTGACCGATTCACGGCCGTCATTGTCGGCAATATAAGCGATGTTGATAGTATCTTTAAAACCGCAGCCCTGCGGCGAATCTATTTCCCGGCGGAACCCGGTGACATCATCGTTGTACCCTTCCTGGCTCCCCTCAACCGCCACATCACCGTCAACATAAAATCCCATATAAACATTTTCCAGTTGGCGGGTACCTATATTTTTAATCGAATAATCGAAAAGTACAAAATCATCGGCATAAGAATAACTCCAGGCATAACTTCGCTGAGTCACCTCGACCCCGAGCGGCTTGTGCGGCCGATTGTCAAACGGATCCTGGGCGACATAGGACGGATTGGTAACGGTATCGGTATAGACGGCAATATAGTCCTGTTCCGAAATGGCTTCGACATCCTCCGGATTCGAAAGAGAATGGTATTTAATGGCTCCGACCGGATATGGATCGGGCCACATTTCACGAGTATCATGCCAGCCATCGGCCCCGACCGAAACCAATGTATCACGACCGACGACGGCACCGATCCAGAATGATCCGGCAAACAGATAACTTTTCTGGCTGGGATAAGGATAGGTACAGGAAGGAGCCGGTCCACCAAACAGAGGATCCTCCGGGTGCGACACAAAGCCGGTACCAAAATGTCCCTGGTTTGAGACAGTCAGAGCAATCAGTCCGACTTTATGCACCCCAATCGAGGCATAAGGTTCTCCGGCGGCGACTTTGCCGGCAGAGTGTCTAAATTCGTCTGTATTAAAAAGAGCGCGGCCAAAGGCGGGTTGAATCATAAATAAAAGGATGACTGGCAGTATTCTCAGGATCTTTTTCATCAGACCTATTACCTCGGTTACATACTAATCTTATAATTTAACCGATTTCCCGGCCAATTGCAAGAACCTACAATAAAAGACAGAAAAAATCTCATTTTGTTTAGAATTAGCTAATTTTTTATTGCGTTTTTTGGCGATTGGGACGATATTATATATACACAGGAAAGGAGGTGGTCGTTTGAAATCAGAACAATGTGAGGTGGCTGCTACTTAGCTGCCGACTCAACTATATAATGTTGGGTCAAGTTAAGTAAATCCCAACAGTTTATACCGATCTGACAG
>CAZJLX010000353.1:0-3421 GCA_964546545.1 uncultured Ignavibacteriaceae bacterium
GCTATCTATATAAAGGCGGTCCGCTGCCATCTCCTTCATTTTCGGGCAATGTAAACGCTGATAATAATCTAAATATCTTTGACGTGACGTATTTAATCAGCCACCTGTATCGAGATGGTCCCGAACCGGTATGTCGGGATTTTGAATAAATATCGGATTGTACTGGTATTGTTTACGGCACTTTTTTTCTGGCCTTTATATATATAATATGGCACGATATTATCTTGACGCTGACATATTGTGCATTATATTGATATTATACCGCCAGAAGGGATAATAGACAAAATAGTTAATTAAGATGAATTGGCAGAAAACGAATAATCAAGATTAGGAGATGACATGAAAAGGTTCGCAAGAATCCTGTTGGCAGTTTTAATCGTATCCAGTTTTACCAGCCATGCCTTTCCACAGGCTGATCCGCCTTCAACCTTTGATTTGCGAGATGTCGACGGTCAAAATTATGTCACTTCAGTCAAGAATCAGCAGGGTGGTACCTGTTGGACACATGGATCTATGGCCGCCATTGAAGGTAATTTACTGAAAACCGGAATATGGGCAACTGAAGGTGAAACGGGTGAGCCTGACCTGGCCGAATATCATCTGGATTGGTGGAACGGATTCAATCAAAATAATAATGACGATCTTGAGCCGCCAACCGGCGCCGGACTGGTTGTCCATGAGGGCGGCGATTATCGGGTGACAACCGCCTATCTCAGTCGGGGTGAAGGTGCTGTCCGAGATATCGACGGACAATCATTCGTTTCGCCTCCCTTACGATATGATTCAAGTTACCACTATTATTATCCGAGAGATGTCGAGTGGCTTACGGTAGGAGCGGATTTGAGTAATATTAATGCTGTCAAAAATAAAATCATGGCCGAAGGAGTTATGGGCACCTGTTTGTGTTATGATGCCTCATTTATGGTCGGTTATACGCATTATCAGCCACCGAGCGACGATACCGATCCCAATCATGCGGTGGCCATTGTCGGCTGGGATGATAGTTATTCGACTCAGGCTCCCCTACCGGGGGCCTGGCTCTGTAAGAATAGCTGGGGGCCGTCCTGGGGATACGATGGCTATTTCTGGATATCGTATTATGACAAACATTGCGGCCATCATCCTGAGATGGGGGCGGTCTGTTTCAGAAATGTCGAACCGATGCAATATGATAAAGTTTATTATCATGACTATCATGGCTGGCGCGATACCAAAATCGGATGTACAGAGGCCTTTAATGTTTTTACGGCCGATGATATCGAGCGACTTGAAGCGGTCAGTTTTTTTACCGCAACCGACAGTGTCGAATACACGGTGACGATTTACGACAGCTTCGAGGATAATCTTCTCAAAGGAAAATTATCAGGAACATCGGGTATATTAAATTTCAGTGGTTTCCATACCGTTAATCTGGACTCAGCCGTTAGTCTAAATCCGGGAGAAAAATTTTATATCTATGTTTCATTATCTGATGGCGGACATCCGTATGATAAAACCTCCGATGTTCCAGTCTTACTGGGGGCCAAATATCGTGTTATTGTGGAATCCGCCGCCGATACCGGCCAGAGTTATTATTTCTCCGGATTTGGCTGGGAAGATCTTACCGATTTTGATAGTACAGCCAATTTTTGTATAAAAGGACTTGCCACAGCCGATCCTTACTTAAGCATCGTCCCCTCCGCCATACCGGAGTATATCGCTCCCGGTCAGGCGACATTTATTGATGTCGAAATCAGAGATGGAAGAGAAGGCTATAGCTGGGGGACTGCCACTCTTCATTATCGATTTGATGATGGCCTATATCTGACATCGGCATTGACGCCTATGGGCGGTGATCTTTATCAGGCGATGCTATCGGCCGGGCATTGCGGCCAGACGGCTGAGTTTTATATAAGCGCACAAAGCGACGGAGGACATACTATATATATGCCGCCAACCGCACCGGACGATGTATACTCCGCCGAAGTCGGCATAATATTGATAACTTTTGAGGATAATTTCGAAGATAATTACGGCTGGACGGATACCTGGCAGAATGCGACCAGCGGTCTCTGGGAACGGGGCGTTCCAGTTAATGATCCCGAATGGGATTACGATCCTGCCTATGATGGCGACGGCAGCGGAAGCTGTTATTTGACCGGCAATGCGACGGGCAATACTGATGTCGATAACGGATCGGTAACCTTAATATCACCATGGATAAATATGATTTACGGCGGTTTTATAGAATATGATTATTATCTTTATTTAACCGGAACCGATGAAGGTATCGATAAACTGGTCGTGGAAATCAATAATAATGGTGGTTCCGGTGACTGGATTGAAATCGCCCGCCACGATCAGGATCACGGCACAAACTGGTACCACAATTTAATTACTCATGATGAAATGATTGCGGCCGGAGTTATATTTACCGCACAAATGGTAATCAGATTCACCGCCAATGATGGTGACCCCCAAAGTATCGTCGAAGCCGGTATTGATGGATTCAAGGTCGGATATGTGGAATGTATCGATCCGTATATCTGCGGCGATATCAATAATGATGAAGTCATCAATATTTTTGATATAACTTTTCTGATCAGCTATCTTTATCAGGGCGGTCCGCCCCCGGAATATGAGAATTCGGCCGACATCAACCATGACGGCAATGTCAATATATTCGATATCACCGGACTGATTGATTACCTGTATCGTGGCGGATCGGAACCGAATTGTCCCTGATTTATGACTGATTTAAACCTGGCTCAATCTTTAATGATTGACATAAACAATGTAGACTATTAAATTAGGACAAAACAGGTAGACTTAATGCAACTGTGAGGTAAGCATGAGAAGGGAGAATTTTTCACTTCTGATCCTATTGGCGGTCGGGCTGTTTTTCTGCGGGCCGCCCCAGTTTATCCAGGCCGAAAGCGCGAAATCGTCAGAGATATTTGTTGATCTCGACGGAGACGGATTCGACGATAACTGCTCCGATGAAGATAGCGACGGTATCCCCAACGATGCCGACAGCGATTACGAGCCGATGCCGGCGGGCGAAAGCTACCACACCGAGCATATAATTGATTTCGGCCAAACGATTCAGGATATCGGTCTGTCCGCTGATTTGACAACCAACTCCCAGCGTTTCGGTAAAAGGCAGTTTAAAACACGCGGTTTGGTCATAAGCCGATGCGGTTTCGATGCCAATGCCGGATTCGGTTCCGGCAATGAAATCGGAATCGGTGTCTCATCGGGCGGCGGCTGTGCGGGGGGCGTATGCGGAGGATGAGCATGTTTCAGGAAAAAGTGGCGGGTATATTTTTATTATCTATATTATTTTTAATAAGTTTTTCCTTGGCAGCGGCCGATTATAAGGCTGAGTTTTCAGTCTCCGGGGGACATACCGGAAATCTTTTTTCTGACTCATCAAGGCAGA
>CAZJLX010000354.1:0-3417 GCA_964546545.1 uncultured Ignavibacteriaceae bacterium
TTTCACATACTTTTTATTTTAGTTATTGTTTTAGGTTGGTGATATTTGTTTTTGGTTGTGATATTATTCACAAGGTTTGGTTATGGGATTGGTTAGATTTTAGATTTTTGGTGAATCGGTTGAGTTTGTTGAGAGTCCGGTTTAGTCGTTTATTTTAGGTCTTTTCCGGCTCTGATTTTGAGCTGTATATCAGGGGCTGCCTATTCCGATTATCTGTCTCGGTCGTTTTTTATGCTGTTTGACAGGTATTAGATTTGGGTTAATTTTGGGCTGATTTTCCGGTTTATTGTTACTACGGAATATAGTATTTCATATATTTTGGTAAAAATGACTTGACATGCTGAGGTTTTTTGTTATAATAACGTTGTCCAGGGAATAGTTGTGTTGAACAAACGCTTCTGTTAAGTGACTTAGGCACCTTACAACATTAAGTTTGACTTGATGTTGGCCTCAAAAAGCTCTTATTGTTGACCTTACGAAGAGATTCGATAAATATTAGTCGGGTAGATACGTCCTATATACCCGAATAAGATTTCCAAAAACTCTGCATACAACTCCTTGTCGAACGATATAAATTCATAATTATTCAATTATCTTCGACACTTATCATCCACATTGATTAGGGAGTTGGGGTTCCCGAACACCTGAATAATCGAAGTTTCGGATTAAGCTAAGGTAACGGCTTTGATATATTAAGTTATCGAAGTCTTGTGTTACTTTTTAATGAACCTTTAAATTATTTAAAGGAGCATTATAATGATGCAAAAAAGAACATTGTATTTATCTTTTCTGCTGGTTTCGTGCCTACTGTTTTTCGCATTTTCCTCCTCCTCCGCTCAGACGGTGACCTTCCAGTCGAAAGTGGTTCCCCGCTGTACTGACGTAATCGTCAATATTACGGTTGATTCACCTGATGAACTTTCTGCTTTTGACATTATTTTTGAGATCTCCGGCGACTACTCTTCCCTCGGAGTTGATTTCTCTGGTTTTACCGGTTTAAATGAACGTGTCGGACCGATCGCATTAGGCGGCGGTGTTTACCGTATGGCCGCTTTTATGGCACAGGGCGATGTCTGCCTTGACGCCTCGGGCGGTGTTGTTGTCGGCGAATTAAGTTTCACGACAGACGACCTTTGTGACGGCGCGATTAATGTTGTTGGAGCTTCAGTTGCGGCTGGTGCCTGTTCGGTACCGGCGGCTTCGACCCAGTTGGTCGGCTGTGATCTTTCAGCTTTGACGACGACGGTTGTTCCCGGCGCGATTACATTTGAAAACCAGCCTGTTAGCTACGTTGATTGTCCGACCGACACAGTTACGGTTCATTGGGGCGAGACCGCTACCTTTGATCTGATGGCTACCGACGATGATCTGGGCACCGGTTGTGAAGACCTTGATTTCACAATTTTGGCCTCGACCGGCGGTTCGGTTGTCAAGACCGGCGACAGCACAGCTACTTACAGCTGGCTGACCGGCGGCGACGACGTCTGCAACCATACCGTCACCATCGAAGTGATGGACAAGTGCGGCTCTGCCGACACCTGCAGTCGTGTTATCTGTGTTGAGAATACTGCTCCGGTAATCACTTATGATCCGGACGAAGTTCTCTATTCGGTCTGGTGTATTACCCTGTGCGATCAGGTTATCGCTTCCGATCCGGATGGCGGTCCCAGTCCTCTTCTCTATACGGTTGTCAGCTTCGACGGTCCGACCTGGTATGGTGCCGGTCTGGATCTTGATGATGGCACCGGTGAGTGGTGCTGGGAAATAGCCGAGGATCCCGAATATCAGGGTGAATTCGAACTGTGCGTGGCCGTCTCCGACGGTGCCAATGTCTGCGATCCCTGCAGTCCGAATAATGCCGACACAGCCTGTTATAACATTCAGATAACCGGTTTTTCGGTCACTATCGAGAAGGTTCACGACCAGCTTCAGGGCCACTATACAACGGTTGGCCTTTATTTAGATTCGACCTATATGCCGGCTGAATTCTGCTGTGATCTGCTTGGCGGTTTTGACTTTTTAATTACCTACGACGCCTCGATTTTAACTTCGATGGGCGCTCGTCGCGGTGATCTGATCGCCGATGACGAAGAGTGGGAATTCTTCACCTATCGTTTTGTCGATAACTGCGGCAGCGGCTGCCCCTCGGGACTGCTCCGTGTCACCGGCATGCGCGAGGAGCAAGATGGTATTTTCAACCCGAACCATATTACCGGTCCGGGTGAATTGGCCAAGCTTGATTTCTATGTCAGCGGCAATTATAACTACGAGAGTCAGTATGTTCCGATCCAGTTCTACTGGCTTGACTGCGGCGACAATACCCTCTCCGATGAGTCAGGTAACTGGCTCTATATGGGTCTGAAGGTTTATTCGTTCGAAGGTGTTGAGATTACCAACCCGAACGACTGGAACCTGACCGGCCCGATGGCGAGCTGTTTTGACACTGTTTACGACAGCCAGGGTATGTTCAAGAACGCCCCCATCGGCGCGATTATCTTCCGCAACGGCGGCATCGACATTATTCCGATCACGGAAATCGATGATCGTGGTGATATCAACTTAAACGGTATCGCCAATGAAATCGCCGACGCGGTTGTCTTCACCAACTACTTTATCTATGGTGCGGACGCCTTTACAATCAACTTTGAAGGCCAGAAAGCGGCCACCGAGGTCAATGGCGACGGTGTTGCCCTGACTGTGGCTGACTTAGTTTACCTGGTTCGTGTGATTGTTGGCGATGCGCTGCCGATTCCGAAGGTTAACCCGGATGCTTATGCCGAGTTTGCCTCGCAGGGCAATATTATTTCAGTCGAGACCAATGTCGATCTTGGTGCGATGCTTTTGGTCTTTGACGGTCTGGTAACGCCGACCCTGTCAGTTGAAGCCTCCCATATGGAGATGGCTTACGGTCAGGATGGTAATAACACCCGGGTCCTGATTTATCCGAGCACGCTTGATGCCGGATCCATCACGACCGGTAACCTTCTCTCAGTCGATGGCAATGCCACTCTCGTTTCGATCGAGGCGGCTGAATTCAACGGCGCGATGATGAAGGATATCACCAATCGGACATTGCCGACCAATTTCGCTGTGACCAACTATCCCAACCCGTTTAACCCGACCGCGACGATCCAGATGGATCTGCCCAAAGCAGCCGACTGGACAATCTCGATTTATAATGTGGCCGGACAACGTGTTGCCGATTTTGCCGGACATAGTGAAGTCGGAACCGTGACTGTCGAATGGAACGCCGATGGCTTTGCCTCGGGACTCTATTTCTACAAAGCGGAAGCCGGCAGCTACAAAATGACCAAGAAAATGGTCCTCCTCAAGTAAGGTTGTCATTGCCCGACTAACGTTACTTAAGGAAACACACCACTAAACCAAAAGCCCCTCTCAAAAAGGGGCTTTTGGCGT
>CAZJLX010000355.1:0-3408 GCA_964546545.1 uncultured Ignavibacteriaceae bacterium
GATTCGATCAGGGCGGATAATCAAATCGGAGATTGAACAATCATCCGGTGTCGCCACCTATGATCGTGCCTGTTTGCGCGCAATTACACTATCAGAACCTCTCCCCCCGCTTCCGAAGGAATTTATCGAAGAAATCCTGGGAATTCATCTTGAATTCCCATATTCTCCATAACAGGAAGATATATGAATAAATATATTATAGCATTATTGACACTATTAGTAATTTGGGCGGCGTCAATTTCTTCTCAGGCTCAATCGGGGCTGTCAATCCGTGATGTTTACGGTCAATTACAGGAAAAAAGAACCTTTGAACCGACCAGTATTGCAATCGAGGACGCTCATTATGTCGGCGTTGATATTATTGAACGGACCGATTCGATCCTGATGCGAAACTGCACGGTCATTTTGAAAAATGATCTCGATTTCTCCCCTTATTTTGAAATTGCCCGTAATGTCGAACTTTTCATGAAGAGTATGGAATTGGATTGGATGACAATGCGCAGCTGGAAGACGCTCGGCGCCAGCTATTTGATAAAGCTCGAAATTGAATTCCCGCGGGACAGGATATCGGTCAGGTATAAATTGTATTCGACTATCGACGGACGCGAAATTCGTAAAGAGCGATTCGAGACAAAAAAAAATGATTACCGCGCTCTGGTGCATGAAATCGCTAATGATATTATCAAAGCCTTGATGGGTGAAGAAGGAATTTACCGAACAAAAATTGTATACAGCAGGAAGAATGACAAGGGCAGTGAACTTTTTATCTCCGACTTTGACGGTTATAACGAGCGACAATTGACCAACAACGGTTCGATTAATATCCTGCCCGAATTCAGTCCCGATGGCAAGTATGTTTATTTTACCAGTTATTTGGATGATGATCCGAAAATTTATATGCTGACTCTCGAAACAAACGAGGTGGATATTTTCGCCGGATTTCCGGGTCTGAACACGGCCCCGACCGTCTCGCCTGATGGTAAACAGATTGCATGTGTACTTAGCAAAGACGGTAACTCGGAGATATATCTGCTGGATCGTAAGGGTAATATAAAAAAACGACTGACCTATAACAATTCGATTGAAACTGCGCCGACCTGGTCGCCCGACGGAAATAATATTGCGTTCACTTCCGATCGATCCGGCTCGCCGCAGATTTATATAATGGATGCCGAGGGTTCAAATGTCAGGCGCCTGACCTATATCGGCGGATACAATGATTCGCCCTGCTGGTCGCCGAAGGGGGACAGAATTATATTTGTCAGTCGCGATGATGTTTTTAAAATTTGTTCGATCGATGTCCTTGGAGGTAATTTAGGAATTCTTGCGGAACTGGGCAATAATGAGAATCCGTCATTTTCACCCGACGGCAATCATGTCGTTTTTTCATCCTCCCGCCTCGGTGATATGGAGATTTATGCGATGGACCTGTTTGGCGGGGGCCTGCAAAGGATAACGCAAGGGGGCGGTTGTTTTAATCCGGCCTGGTCGCCAAGGAGGAGATAAAACAGGTCAGATTTCGGGCAGCCCTTATATTGACGCCGGGAGAATAGAATGATTAATAAGCGATTTATCGGATTTTTGGTTGACCATTGACAAAAAATTGTATAAAATTCATTGAGGTTTTAAGAGAAAACAAAAATATTGATTTAGGAGGAGAAATGAGAAAATTAATCGTACTTCTACTGATTGGATTGTTGCCATTACTGTTGGCTAATTGCGGCGGACCCAAGAAATCGGATTTGGGCGAGGAAAAGAAAGATACAACGACAGTCAAACCGATTATAGAAGAACCGACTCCCCCTCCTCCCCCAGTTGATACGACTCCGGTTATAGAAAAAATTGACGAATCTGAATTTAGAGTCGTTTATTATGATTTTGATAAGTTCAATTTGGTCGATTCGGCTAAATCTGCCCTTGAATATAACGCCCGTCTGATGAAAAAAAATAAGATGATGATTGTCAAAATCGAGGGTCATTGCGATGAACGCGGCACGGTAGAATATAACCTCTCATTGGGCGAGAAACGAGCAGCCTCGGCCAGAGATTATTTAAAAGAGCTTGGCATCCCGGCCGGGAATATTCAGATAGTCAGCTATGGCAAATCGCGTCCGGTCGATACTCGGGACAATGAGGCGGCTTGGGCGAAGAACCGTCGTGCGCAATTTAGAATTTTGTCGCAATAAAACCGGGGTATTAAGCTTGGTTAAAAAAGTATGTTCAGTTTTTTCGGTTTTGGCGCTGGCCGGTCTTATAATGATCGGCTGCGCCACAAGTCGTCAAGTCCGTGATCTTGATGACAATGTCAACAAGGTCCGCCTTGAACAAAAAGATATGAAAAAAGCGATAACCCGTATCGACTCGCTGTTGAGCAATGAATCGGATGCATCGGTTTCACTTCGAGCTGAAATCAGATCATCGGTCAATGATCTGTTGCAGGAGTTCGAGACGATGCGCGCCAATTTGAATGACCTTCAGGCGCTGGTGTCGATGACAAATCAACGCCCCCAGCAGGGAAACCTGATTATTACGCCCCCGATTCACACGACTGACAGTGCCGGTGATACGACCAGGGCCAATGCGGTTATTCCCGGCGTCGATTGTCAGGAGTTGTATGATGAGTCGTTTATCAATGTCTACGGCGGTAAGTACGAAGAGGCGATTCAGGGCTTTGCCGATTATCTGAATTATTGCAACTCACAGGACCTGGCCGACGATGCCCGATTCTGGACCGGCGAATGTTATTATTTCATGAAAAAATATAACGAGGCGATTTCCGAATTCGACCTGCTTCTGAAAGATTACCCCAACGCCGAAAAAAGACCCAGCGCACTTTATAAAACAGCCCGATCCTATGAAGAACTGGGTCGCAAGAACGAGGCCAAACGCACTTTCCAGACATTAATAAAAGAATTTCCGGAGTCGCTGGAGGCCGAACAGGCTAAAGATAAACTTAAAGAATTGTAGTTCATGGCGATTAAAACGCTGAAAGTTAAGGTAACCACCCCGGTCGAAAAAATTCCTTTTGGCCGGGGTTTTTATCAGTTGGAGGAAGAGGCGCTATATCTTCCGCTGATTCACTCGACCGGTTTGAAAGCACGTTTTTATTCTTATCTGGATTCCGAGTTTGTTTCGTTTTATCTGGATCGTGACGGCCGTCTGATTTTTATCGAAATAACTCTCCCCCGGCGGCGCTGGAAGGTCAAAGAAAATCTTGTCGCTCCCGATTTATCCAGGCCGGCCGATATCCGCTTTCTTGATTTTCGGGACTCTTTCGAGAACCCGGCCATATTTTGTGATCTTTGCCGGCAGAATCTGATGATCCGCCTCAAACGGTTTCCGGCCATTTCCAATTTTCGCCTTGCCGAAAATCTTATCGCTCAGGTCGGCTCAGACAATCGGCTGACT
>CAZJLX010000356.1:0-3408 GCA_964546545.1 uncultured Ignavibacteriaceae bacterium
GCGACCCGCTGATTAACAGTCAGCTGCTCTACCAACTGAGCTACAGGGGAGTGTAGCAATATTTTATATCGTCAAAAACGATTTTATCCCCGCTTTCGCAGGTGGATTATTATAATCTTTTTTCGCCTTTTGTCAAGCCGAATTAAACCGCTTCAATTGATTTTTTAGTCTTATTATACAATAGTCGGAAATTAATTCCGTCCCAAATCCCTTGCCAGTCTCCAGCCTTTTCGTATATTATTTCGGAAGTTTGAAACAGTTAAACGGCATTATATGAATTGAAACAGCCTTGTTTGATATATTTGTGTTTAATACTCTGTTATTGCACCGGATATTCCAAACCTGCAGTACAGTTTCACCCCGATGGTGCAGTCGGAAGATTTGGTTTAATAGCTTCCGCCGGATATTTATCAGCCTTTCCCGAAGAGGGTTTGACCATTTCTGATCGGCAACGGCTCACTTTAAAAATCGAGATTCCGGTTCTATCCTGGATAACTCTCGGCGGAGGTTATTCGATAGTGGATGGCGACACTCTTTTTCACAAATATAACATTTCGATAAAATTGTACACCGCCGGGCAGGTCGGAAATTCAAATCACACAAATCCGGATGGCTCACTTTTGGCTCCGATATTTTATTTTGAATATCGGGCACGCTGGGCCGATTTTGATCCCGGATTATACCGCCATGAATTAAATCTTTCATTATTGTTTCCAATAACACGAAATTTCTCGCTCGGTGGCGGGGCCAATATATATCAGGACGATGACCCTTACGAAGTCGATGATTATTTCGGACTGTTGCATATTTTTCCGCAGACGAAGCCAGACACCCATGGAAGACTCTATCCTGATGGTGTTAATGGAGTTTCGTCATTTTACATGACAGCGGGCGGCTCCGGCGACGGCCTTTTTGGCCAAATCGAGACCATTGTACCTCTTGAGCCAAAAGTCGCCGTGGGCGTTGTTTTTCGTGGAGAACAGGTAAAAAAACCGAAGATAAATAGTATCTATATTGGCGGCTTAATCAGATATTATCCCGGTCTATAATTGACCGTTTCAGGCTGTTTATTTAAGCAAAAATAATTCCCCTTCCTGTTTAATCATCAAAAATTTACGGAACCAGTTTCATTATATTCGGGTAAAATAAAATTGCAGATCGGAAAATAAAACTTGGAGAAAGGAGTAATTATGTCAAGGAAATCAGCTTTTCTGCTTGTGCTTTTAATGGCCGTTCTGCCGTTGTCTCTGATAGCCGGGAGCGAGCATAATTCCGATGCCTGGCTGGGGATTTATACCCAGACGGTTGATGAAGATTTGACTGAGGCCTTTGATTTGGACAGTGATTACGGAGTTATTGTCAAAACGGTGATTGATGAGTCCCCCGCCGACAAGGCAGGGTTGAAACAGGGCGATATCATTCTGGAATTCAACGGTAATAAACTTCAGAGCGCCGATGATCTGACTGAATATGTCCATGAAGAAATGCCGGGCGACAAGGTCG
The DNA here is from genome assembly GCA_964546545.1 of uncultured Ignavibacteriaceae bacterium. Taxonomy (GTDB): domain Bacteria; phylum Zixibacteria; class MSB-5A5; order GN15; family PGXB01; genus CAZJLX01. Next base: position 1,504 of record CAZJLX010000356.1, read on the forward strand.
AGTTGATTATTTTGAGAGATGGCCAGCGTAAAAATCTGGATGCCGAACTCGGGTCACGCTCTGAAAATGACTCCGATAACTATTATTTCTGGCAATCTGATAAAAACGCCCCTAATACATACAGCAAGGTTATCAAGAACTTTCACTCATCAATGACCAGTACCTATATAGGTGTCTCGCTGCAAAACCTAAATCAGCAACTGGGCGAATATTTTGGGGTTGAAGACGCCAAAGGCGTTTTAGTAACCGAGGTGATGGATGATTCACCCGCCAAAAAAGCCGGCCTTGAAGCTGGCGATGTCATCATTGGTATCGACGGCGATGAGGTCGAAGATCCTTCTGATGTACAGGAGGTTATCAGGGCCAAAGAGGAAGGAGATGAAGTCACGATTGCTGTCTTGCGAAACAAGGCAAAACAGGATTTCAGTCTTACCATAGCCAAATCGCCGGATAATTCTTTTTTATTCGGCAACGATCCAATGGCTCCTTTTGATGATGATTTCCTCTTTATCCCAAAAGCCAAAGGGCTGTTTAATGGCCGTTTTGATAATGATATTTTTGATTCGAAAGAAATGCAGGAAGAGCTTGAAAATCTCAAAGAGGAGCTCAATAAGATGCATCGGGAGATCAAGGAACTGCACGAAAAACTGGAGTAATATTTTTTGGAATTTAAGACCTGACCCCGATATCAATCGGGGTTTTTTTATTGCCACATTTAAATAGGATAGCTATAATTGGGCGGATAATAAATGCAGGTGAGGCTTAGTATGGCGGATCTGTCAGTTGGCAAACTTTACAATGAACGAAAAGACTTTTTCGACCTGACTCTTTTAAACTCGGAAGTGGGTCTTAAACGAATTATTCACAATGCAGAAATTCATCGACCCGGCCTGGCACTGACCGGCTTTATGGAACGTTTTCCCAATCAAAGAGTTCAGGTTCTGGGCGAAACGGAAATGACCTATATTAATAAGCTCGGACCTGATAAACTGGGCGAAACCTGTGAGTGCCTGTTTGGAACCAATATCCCCCTGATGATTATCGCCAAGGGCATTACACCGCCGATAAATCTGCTGGCTATCGCCGATAAATACAAAACCGCCGTTTTTTCCTCACGGTTGAGTACATCGGAGTTGATTAATCGGATGTCGGCCACTCTCGATCTGATCTTCGCCCCGTCAATTACCGTTCACGGAACGCTGGTTGATGTGTACGGCGTCGGTCTGTTGTACACTGGCAAATCAGGGGTCGGAAAATCGGAAATCGCGCTTGACCTTATCGAGCGAGGTCACCGACTGGTGGCCGACGATGTCATTAAAATTACCCGTAAAGCGCCCGACCTGATTGTCGGAACCGGTTCGGAACTGCTAGGGCCGCACATGGAAATTCGCGGGATTGGAATTATCGATGTCGAAAAACTGTTCGGAATTCGGGCCATTCGGCTCCAGAAACGGATCGAGGTCGAAGTACATCTGACATTTTGGCGCGATGACCTCGACTACGAAAGACTAGGTATCGAGGAGCACCGGACGACTATTCTTGGCGTCGCCATTCCACAGGTCGATATTCCGATTTCGCCAGGAAAAAATATCACCGTTATTTCCGAAGTCACCGCTATGAATCATATGCTGAAAACCTATGGCGAAAACACCGCTCTGGAATTTTCCAAACGGCTCAGCGAGCGTATCCAGCGCCAGGCGATGACCAAAGATTATCTCGAATCCGACTACGAATGACGCGGGGGGCATCCTCTTGCGCTTCGCGCCGGTAGGGGGGCGGTTTTGCCTTCGGTCTGCTTATATTGGCGGTATTGCATGAGTCTGTTATTTCTGAGAAAAAAATATGATTAAAGTAGCCATTTCAAAACTGAAATTTCTGCCTGTCACAATTGACAACTGGAAAGAT
>CAZJLX010000357.1:0-3383 GCA_964546545.1 uncultured Ignavibacteriaceae bacterium
ACTTATTAACGTGAAAGTGATTGATTATTTATTAAAACTCAGAATTGTAAAAATATAAAAAACGTCTGAATAGGCAAAAAAAGCCTATAAATTTTAAAAAATAGTCTTGACAAATGTATTAAAAAAAGCTAAATTGAACTTGTATATAAGGATACATGTCTTTTGTGAGGCTTATGCATTAATTCTTGCCAATGCTTTTAAAAAAAGAGCGAGAATTATAATTTATAACTTAATATCAGAACTTACATGGGCCTTTAACTTTAAATAAAAAACTGAGGAGGTGGTTTTATAGTACTACAAATTTTTGTATCCCGTCGATGTTATAAAAATAAATCGCGGGAATTTTCCCAAGAGTGGCTAATCGTTAATCGAGAGGTAAGTACATGAACAAAACCAAATCATTGTTAATGATTATCCTTCCGCTAATATTGGTGTTTGGATTGTATTTCTCGGTCATAGGTCTGGAAAAACCTCCATTGGTCCGAGGACCGGTGCAGGGTAGTCCTTCAATCTCACTTCCGCAACATCCCGGGGATGAGGACATGCATACTAACGAAAATGTCCCATTAGTGAATCCGGGCCAGCAAGCGCCTCTTCCCGGTGAGACCGAAGCCGAACAGTTCCTTAAAGAACTGAGCAATTCTTTTATCGCTGATATGCCGGCAAAACCGCCTTATAACGGTCCGGAAAATATTCCGACCGGAAAACAGGGTGGCGAGGATGTCGGTTCGGCGGTGGCGATTACAACTATCCCGGGCACTTTAACCGGGACAACCTCCGGATATGCTGACGACTATGATGAAGTATGCCCCTATGGACCCCACGAATCACCTGATGTCGTCTATTCTTATACCCCCTCAGTTGACGAAACTTTGGACATTTCGCTTTGTAATTCGGCGTATGACACCAAAATGTTCGTCTATGAAGATGCCGTCACGGCGGGCACTCCTTATGCCTGTAATGACGACGATCCCGCCTGCCCTGGCTATCAATCATCGATATACGGCATGGATGTCCTTTATGGACATACATATTATATCGTTATTGATGGTTATGATGGCGACTTTGGCGACTATCAACTTGATCTGAGCTATTATGAAGAGCCTGATGATTTTGTCTGTCCTCCGGGCGCCTTCACCGAAGCCGAGCCGTGCGGCGACGATACTAACGGCGGCTGTAACATGACAGTCCCGTATTTTGAGCCTATCGACTGCGGTGATACCGTTTGTGGTACGGTTTGGGCCGATGGCGGCACCCGTGACACTGACTGGTATCAGCTAACTCTGACCGCACCGACCATAATAACCTGGACCGCCACGGCGGAATTCACGTTTGTTATTGGTGTGGTTGACACATCCGATTGCGCTCTCGCTGCGGCTCTTGATCCGTATGCGACGGGTAATCCCGGTGATGTGGTTTCCTGCTCAAGAATTGCCGGCCCGGGTAATTACTGGCTTTTTGTCAGTCACCAGGCTTATGAAGGCAATCCTTGCGGAACCGCCAATGGCTATTGGGCCGCTATTGATTGTGAAGTCATTACGGAAGGTGCCTGCTGTGACCCCGCCACGGGCGACTGCACACCTGACGTCGAAGAAGCCCCGTGTTTGGCTATGTATGGCGCCACCGGTGTCTGGATGGGCGGCTACAGCTGCGATCCTAATCCGTGCACCCAGCCGGCCACTCCGGGCGATGACTGCTCCAATCCATATACGGTGACAATTCCGGCGGAACTGCCGTTTGCCAATAGTAACAGCACCTGCGGTCGTCTTGACGATTACAATGAGACCTGTATGGGTTACTATGACGGCGGCGAAGACATGATTTACGAAATAGTCGTGACTTCCGACGTTTATGTCGCTATTACGATGGATCCGCTGGGTTATACTTATAGCGGTATCGGTCTTGACGATGCCTGCCCGTTTGATGCGACCACCTGTCTGGCAGTAGTTGCAAATAGCACTACCGATCTGAGAGTTATTGAGATGCTTCTGACTGCCGGCACTTATTATCTGATGATCGATTCATGGCCGAGCCCGGCTTGCATTGATTTCTCTCTGACCATTGAAGCGATTGCCGAACCGGTCGGTCGATGCTGTTATGGCGAGCCGACGGCTCCGGACTGCGACGATCTGATCGCTTCCGAATGCGCCGCGACCGGAACCATGATTTCCTGGGATAGCGACAAGAATTGTACCGACAATCCTTGTGTAGCCATTACCCCTGGTGACGATTGTTCCGATCCGATGGAAGTTAAACTTCCAGGCGACATGCCATATGTGAACAGCAATTACACCTGTGGCCGTGGTAATATGTATGATGCTACCTGTCTTGGTTACTATGACGGTGGCGAAGATATTATTTACTGGCTCGATGTAGATGCTGCCTGCGATATTGATGTCGCGGTCGATCCCGGTACGACTACTTATGTCGGTGTTTTGATTGCCACCGATTGCCCGCCCGATTCATTTAACTGCGTTGCCTATGCCTCTGTCGGCTATAGCGGCGGCGTTGTTGAAATGCTGGGCGTACATCTTGAACCGGGTTCATACTATTTGATGGTTGATACCTGGCCGTCTCCCGCCTGTATTGAAGAGTTCACGCTTTCAATTACAGCGGCGGCTGAAGGTGAAGTCGGTGACAATTGCACTAATCCGATTGAGATTAAGGTTCCTGAGGACCTGACTTATGTTACCAACGACTCAACCTGTGGACGCAGTAACCATTACAGCGAAACCTGTATGGGTTCCTATGACGGCGGCGAAGACATCATTTATGAACTTGATGTTGACGCTAATGTCAAACTGAACTTTACGGTTGACGGTCTTGGCACTACTTATATCGGCATGGGTCTCGATGATACCTGCCCGCTCGACGCCACTTGTATTGCTTATGCTTCGGCTTCCGGCGGATTTGTCGAAATGAGTGCCGATCTGACCCCAGGTTTCTATTATCTGATGATAGACACCTATCCGTCACCTAACTGCATTCCTCTCTTTGAGTTAACCATTGAGGAAGACACCTGTACACCTCCGCCGAACGATTTCTGCGAAGATGTTACACCGGTAACTCTTACCGATGGTGTTGCTTATACATTCTCAGGCGATAATACCTGCGCCAGCGGCGGTGATTGCTCATTGCTGACTGACAATGGTCATGCCTGGGAAGCCTTTACTATTGATACTCTGTCCAACGTGACGGTGGATTACTGTTTAACTGATCCGAACTTTGATCTGATTTATATCGTTCTGGCCGATGCCTGCCCGTGTGATGCCGGCAGCGGTGCGTTGACCTTTGCCGATGCGACCGACTGGACTCTGTGCGGCGGCAATGGCAACGTAACGATGTGGTTCGATCAGCTTCCGGCCGGAACATGGTACATGCCG
>CAZJLX010000358.1:0-3366 GCA_964546545.1 uncultured Ignavibacteriaceae bacterium
GCGTTTACTAGAGTAAATTGATCGACCGGCCGCGGGTAAAATCAAAAATTTTCCGTATTGATAAAAAACAGGTTCGTAAAATATTTGATGAAACTCTTGAGCGAGGCGAAACGGCCATCGTCGGCGAATCGGCTCTTGAAATATTGCGGCAATACGGAATACCGTCAGCGATCAGCAAAATTGCCTGGTCGGAGAAGGAAACGATTGCGGCGGCGGATGAACTTGGGTATCCGGTCGTAGTGAAAATCAATACCCCCGCAATTTTACACAAAACCGAAATGAATGCGGTTAAAGTCGATTTGCGAACGCCTCAGGAAGTTAAAAAGGCCTTTATCGAACTCAGGAAAAATATTATGGTTGCATCCAAAACGGATAAAAAAGAAAAGTTTTCGGTTTTTGTTCAGGAAATGGTTTCTGGCGGCATTGAGACAGTAATTGGTATGACTACTGATCGTGCTTTTGGACCTCTGATTATGTTCGGTCTGGGCGGAATATATGTCGAAATCCTGAAAGATGTCTCATTTCGGATTCATCCGCTGAACAATAATAATGTCGATGAAATGATCTCCGGATTAAAATCTTATCCTTTGTTGACTGGTTTCAGAGGAGCTGAACCGGTTGATCTTCCGGCCCTGAAGGAATCGTTGCTCAGATTATCGCAACTTGTGACCGATTTTGATATAATAGATGAAATAGATATCAATCCGTTTATTGCCTGCTCGAAAAAAGGAAGGTCAAGGGCGGTTGATGCCCGTTTTATAATTCGGGAATCCAAGACAGAGGGGATGTAATTATGAAATATGAACTTAAATCAATCGGCTACTGGGCGCTGATTAAAATACTCTTCTTAATAAATCTTATTGGTGGTTTTATCATGGGATTCTTATTTGCCATCTTTATGGGTCTGATAATTTCCTTAATGGATTATATCGGTCCGATGAGTGGTATTGCCGATTTTGAACAGGAGATGCCGCCGGTAGGTTTTATGCTAATCTTTTATCCCTTCCTGTTTGCTATTGGCGGGGCTATTTTTTATACCGCTTTTGGTGTTATTGTCGCCTTTATATATAATATGATTGCCCGTCTGGTCGGCGGACTCGAAATTAACCTGAATGAAATCCAACTCCAACCGGTCGGTTATCCACAGCCCTCTCCCGGACAACCGATTTATGCCCAAGCCTCGGACACGCGTTCAGCATCGCCGCCCCCGCCACCAGCTTATACACCCCCGCCGCCACCACCCCCGCCGCCACCGATTGAGCCGCTTCCGCCCCATATCACTCCACCGCCTGAAGAAAATGGTGATGAACAACAGAGACCATAAATATTATAACCGAAACGTAATTATACCTAATGATCAGAGATAAAATTAAAGTTAGAATTGCCCCTTCGCCAAGCGGTTATCTTCATGTCGGTACCGCTCGCACCGCGATATTCAACTGGCTCTTCGCTCGGGCCAATAAGGGCAAATTCGTGGTTCGAATCGAGGATACTGATGCCTCGCGCTCTCAAAACGAACTGATCGAACCTATCCTAAACGCCATGAAATGGCTCGGTCTTGATTGGGACGAGGAACCGCTTTTTCAGTCGCAGCGACTTGATAGTTATACTCCTTATGCGGAAAAATTGCTTCAAAGCGGCTTTGCCTATCGTTGCTTCTGTTCCCCCGAAGAACTTGAAGAAAATCGAAAAAAGGCAATGGCGGAAAAGCGGTCGCCGCAGTACAACAAACGATGTCGAAATCTCTCTGAGTCCGAAATCGCCGAACGTCTAAATAGCAATCGGCCTTATGCCTTAAGATTAAAAATCCCGGAAGGGGAGACTCTTTACCACGACCTGATTCTCGGAGATATTGTCAAACAGAATGTAGAGATCGAAGATTTTGTCATCTGCCGTAACGATGGTCGCGCCGTCTATAATCTGGCGGTCGTTGTCGATGATTACGAAATGGAAATATCGCATGTCATTCGGGGTAATGATCATATCAGTAACACCTTTAAACAGATCCTGATTTATCGCGGCCTCGGTGTCGAACCGCCTAAATTCGCCCATGTTCCGTTAATCCTCCGGCCGGATAAAAAGAAAGTCTCCAAACGTCTCGGCGATAAGGATGTCGCCGAATATGGCAAGGAGGGAATTTTACCTGAGGCGCTGTTTAATTTTCTCTGCCTGCTCGGCTGGTCACCCAAAGATGACCGCGAATATCTGCCCCGTGAAGAATTGAAAAATATCTTCCGGCTCGATTATGTCACCGGCGCCAATCCGATCTTTAACGAGGAAAAACTGCTTGCTCTAAATGCCGAATATATACGAAAAACATCCGATCATGAACTGGCCGCTTTGGTTGCGCCTCTGATTGTCGCGGCCGAATATACGTCAAAATACTGGCTGGAGACGCGCTGGGAATATCTTCTTAAAATTATCGCCATGCTTAAAGAACGCTGTAAAACTTTAAATGATTTTGTTGCACAGAGCGAGTATTTCTTTCATAATGAATTCGAATATGACGCAAAGGCCGAAGGTAAACAATTCACCGATGAGGGCAAAAAATATCTTATCAATCTTAAAGATAAATTTGAGGCTCTGGATAGCTTTACGATTGACAATCTTGAGGCCGTCCTGGATACCTTAAGCAAGGAACTCGATGTCAAACGGGGTACATTGATTCATCCGACCAGGCTCGCGGTCTCGGGTGTGTCGAATGGACCCGGTCTGTTCCAGATGCTGGAGGCCATCGGCAAAGAACAGGTAATCGAAAGAATGCAAAGAGCGATTGAATATATAGATAAAAAAGGGAAGAGCAATGTCGGAACAAATTGAAAAACTTAAAAAAGAGATAGAAAAACTCGAAGCCAATCTGAAAAAGGATCACTTCGGTGGTGTCGTCGATCCTGGCGGGCGGAAAAAAAATGAAAATCGGCTGAAAAAATTGCGAAAGGAACTGGCCGGATTACTGGACAAAAAATAATTTTTGAATTAACTTATTTCTGTGTATAAACATATTACGATTAAACTGTGGAGTAATTGAAATGGGCAATGAAGAATTCAAAGATATCGGAAATCTTTTAAAACATGCCATAATGTCTGAAATTGAAGGCTATAACTTTTATGACCTTCTTTCCAAGAAAGCCAAAAACAAAGATGCTATTCGACGCCTGGAAAATCTTCGCGATGATGAAAAAAGACATCGTGAGGTACTGACAAATATGTACCGTGAAATCGTCGGCGGCGAGCCGGGGACTCTTCCGCTGGAAGGTATCAGTCCATTATCAAAAGCGTTTGATGCCGGTAATTTGAAAAAGTTTAACAGTGAAATCGAATATATCGATCTGGCTATCAAGGCCGAATTGGCGGCATCAAACGCTT
>CAZJLX010000359.1:0-1320 GCA_964546545.1 uncultured Ignavibacteriaceae bacterium
TCGGGCCAGGGATTTTCGACATACTGCTGTATTTTGTAAATCATATTTTCGAAATCCTGCTGGTTATCGCCTGTGAAACGGCCGATATGGACTTCGCCGTACAGATCGGGTTCATCATCCACCTCACCATAATAAGCATTCCCGTTGGCGTTCCAGTCACCGTCGAGCGCACCGTAATAAAAATCGCATGGGATATTGTATTCGGCAGGATAAACACCGATATCTCCCCAGACACCTCGTATCGGGATAATCTCATCATCCCCGGCAAGTAAAACATACTCCAATGGTGTCTCGGTCCCGGCCCATGTCTGATATGCATCGCTAATAAAAGCACGCAAATTGGCCGCATCATCGATTTCTGAAGTGTATTCACTTAAGATATCCTCGATTGTGTACACCGATGTGATAACACCATGGCTTCCTTTCCAGAGCGCATAGTCATTAAATAGGTCCAGATAGAAACTACCAGCGACTATTATCATGGCTGCCGGTTCACCGGGATCGATTAGATTAGATTTTTTGGTATGTATGTTCATTGTTGGATAGGATTCTATTTCGGATTTGTTGGCAATCAGTTTTTCAAGCCTATCAATAGTCGTTTTGCTATTGCAGATCATTTCCGACTGCTTAGCTTCAACAGATGTTTCACTCGATGTACTTATAGTGATTTTAATATCTTCATAACAACCCAGTACTTTTTTGACTGGATTATACCTGCATGGATAAACATGCACCGTCGCAATGGAATAACCCGACAGGTAACCAACGCCATTGTACCTATAATCGGTATAAGGATAAAACTTGTCGTTTTGATAAACAGACTCGTCCCGCTCGACTATAATTGCGTCTTTACCGAATATTTGACGTGGCTGGGCACAATCGATTTCAATATCCCGGGCCAGCGTTTTGAAAGCGTTCAACTCGACTTCGATATTTTTAACTTTTTCGCCAAATGGTATCAAAAAACGGTATGACATAAATGGAACCGATGGCGCGCCGTAATTTTTCAGTGTATTTTCCCAGTCAGTATTCGCCTTGATCACCGAGTTCATCTGCTGTTCGGATATTTTTTCAGAATATTCAATTGTCGAAGCCGCGGCTGTGGAAAAAAGAAGAAAGACAATAATCAGAAATAAATTTTTCATGACACCCCTGCCAATACCGAAAAAGTAGGCATATTAACACAGCCGTTCTCTTATATAGATTTAAGATACTTGATTATCTGGGATTGTCAATAATAAGAAATATCCTGTTATGGCTCCAGTTATTGTGTCGCCTTTTGAGTTAAGTAAATTGTTTTTAGATGGGATTAATCGACAG
>CAZJLX010000359.1:1330-3353 GCA_964546545.1 uncultured Ignavibacteriaceae bacterium
GGGGCTGGTGCTGATGGAACCTCAGGCCCGTTCAGCGGCATATATTAAACAAAAATGATACAGCGATAATAAATGTCGCGAAGTATCGATAATGGTAAGCCATGGCAATGCAATTGCTTATAATAAAGCGGGGATCATTAGTACGAATTTCGCAACTGGATTATCGAAAATTCGGCGGCGTAGATTCCTGAATATTAAGAATTTACGCTCCCCTATATATTTGAATTGTAAAACGCAGGTGATAAACTATTGATTCTTGATACATATTCAAGCGGGCGCGCTATGAAAAAAATCCCCGGCGGCTAATCGCGCCCGCCGGGGACTCCAAGAGAAGCCTCTGTGCTCAAGAGACGTTTTTTATTTTAACAAAAGCATTCGCTGCGTGTGGCTGAACCTATCAGTGGTCAGGCGATACAGATAAATTCCACTGGCCACGTCACGGCCGTCCCAATCGAATGAATAGACACCAGCCGTCAGATGTTCATCGACAAGATTGGTAACCCGCTGCCCAAGGATATTATAGATATCAAGCCTAACATTGGATGCGGATGGGAGGTTCAAGGTAATGGTTGTTGTCGGGTTGAACGGATTCGGATGATTGCTAATACTGATTCCTTCCGGCAATGCCGCTATGGAGGGTTTTGCAAAGCCATAGACCGGTCCGCTTTCGCAGGCCTCGGTCACATTATTCATCCCCGAATTGTATGTATACCCGGCTAAAACCACATCTGTAACGGTGAAGCACCAGTCACTGGGGTACGTTTTGGTTTGATCACCGGAGATTGTCGCCACCCCGTTGGATCCCGTTACGGCTGATTTGGTATTGGTGTTGGGGGCATTAAAGTAACCATAGACAGTGGCACCTTCAAGCTCATCATTGTTCTGATCCACGATAGTTACGTAAGCAACCCCTCGTTTCCACCTGTTGCCCGATCTTGTAACCGACATGGCGCTGACATGCATACTGTATTCGCCGCCCGGTTCAACTTCGATATACCCGATTTTGGTTTCACCATCGGAACCGCAGCCGTTGGAGGCGGTCAGAGTCACGGTGTAGGTACCTTCACTGGTATATATGTAGTTGGGATTCTGCGCCGCCGAAGTTCCGACTCCATCACCGAAGTCCCATGACCAGGCTGTCGGATTACCGGTGGACAAATCGGTAAAGCTGACATTAAGAGGAGCCTCACCGGTGGTTGGCGTGCCCGTGAAATCGGCGTCGACGACATCAGATACCGTAATATATGCGGTTTTGGTTTCGGTGTCGTTACAGGCAGCCGAGGTAACAGTCAGGCTGACAGCGTAATTACCCGGCGCAGTATACTGATATGACGGGTTCTCGGCCGATGAGGTCCCAACACCATCGCCGAAATCCCAGGCCCATGAGGTCACCGGGCCGGTCGAGGCGTCGGTAAATGTCACCGTCATTGGCACACAACCGGATGTCGGATTACCATAGAAATCGGCCGTTACATCACAGCCGCCGCCGATGGCATCGAGACACGCCCGGGCATCGACAATACCGACCCCGACATATTTCGTCTGGTTATAAGGCTTGGCATTATTTATAATCAGATTCCACTTGTCCTGAGCAGTCAGGCTGGGATCGTATGACTCCAACAATCCGACGACACCGACAACATGGGGGCATGACATCGAAGTGCCGTCCATGGTGGAGATATAATCATAAGCAGGATCATCGGCATTATGGTAAGTGCTGAGAATTTCAACACCGGGAGCCGCGATATCAACCCAGGAACCGTAAGTCGAGAAACTGGCGGGATTCCCATTCTGGTCGGTGGCGCCGACATCCATACAATCCTCGCGAGCGCCGAGGTAATCGGCTTCCGTGTTATTAGCGTTGCCGCAGGCGACAATGACCATGACATCGCGGGCGATTACGGCATCGATGGCCGCTTCAATAAGGTAGGACGAACCCCATGAGCAGTTTACGGCGGTGACATTGACACCCTTATCAACCATCGTGGCAACGTAGTACAGCGCTTCGGAGACCATATCCATA
>CAZJLX010000360.1:0-3345 GCA_964546545.1 uncultured Ignavibacteriaceae bacterium
ACATCTCAAACTATTCTACCGTAACTCATTCCCCTCTACCCCAGCCTCCCCAAAAGGCTGGTCAACGGTTCGAAACTGACCGGCAAAAACAAAAGTATCAAAATCCAACCGATTATTTTTTTCATCTCAAAACAATCTCCAAAAAACTGTTATCACTTGATCCGACGCATCAGTCCGACCACCTTACCGGCTATCGAAAACTGCGGCGAATTTTTATCCACCCAAATCGGCTCGAACGAATCATTCTCCGGCTGAAGGCGTATTTTCCCACGCTCCGGGAAATACCGCTTGACCGTCGCCTCCTCGCCGATTATCGCCACCACAATATCACCGGATTCGGCGCTTTCCTGCTTGTTAACCAGCACATAATCACCGTCAAAAATCCCGACCTCGCGCATCGAATCGCCGTTTACCCGTAACGTAAAGGTCTCCCCCGCCGGAAGAAACGAACTGTCAACCGCAATCTCTCCCTCGACATTCTCAATCGCATCAATCGGCAGACCGGCCGGCACCGAACCGACCAGCGGGACCAGTCCCACCGGCCGGGACAAATCACGCACCAGTTCGATTCCGCGCGAAATCAAACCCTGCCGCCGAATAAAACCTTTTTTTATCAACGCCTCAAGATGCGCCCGCACGCCGTTAGTCGAGCTGATTCCAAACTGCTCGCCGATCTCACGGATCGTCGGCGAATGGCCATGTTCGGTAATCATCTGCTCGATAAACTCAAGTATCAGTCGCTGGCGACCGGTTAATCTATCCCTGACCATACCACCTCCTCTGTTCTGAAAGCTTCCATTTTCTACTACCCAAACTACTGCACATATGTTCAGCTGTCAAGAATAAATGTCGGCTAAAACCGGTAAAAACTAAATATGTGATAGAGAAAATGTGATATAACAGTAAAAGAGACCACATTTCTTAATAAAATTTATTGAAAAACGGAGAAATTTCATTATAATTTTGGTTTATTTAATTTGAGGAAGATTTGAAATGAAAATATTAGTCGTTGGTTCCGGCGGTCGCGAACATACTATCGCCTGGAAATTGAAACAATCTCGTCTGGTTAAAAAAATCTATGTTGCACCCGGCAATCCGGGTATCGGATTGATCGCCAACACGATCAATATTAAAGCGGATAATATAAAGGCGCTGGCCGACTTTGCAGTCAAAAATAATATCGATCTGACCATCGTCGGGCCGGAGGTGCCTTTGACAATGGGTATCGTCGATGAATTCGAAAAAAGAAAATTACGCATATTCGGTCCGACAAAAGAGGCGGCCGAAATCGAAGGTTCCAAGGCATTTGCCAAAGAGTTTATGCGTAAATATCATATCCCGACCGCACCTTTTCAGGTTTTCACCGAAGCGACCGAGGCCATTTCATTTGTTAAAACGGCCAATATGCCGGTTGTTATAAAAGCGAGCGGCCTGGCCGCCGGCAAAGGTGCTATTGTTGCCAAAGATCTCGAAGAAGCGATAGAAACGATCGAAAAAATAATGGTTCAGCGAATTTTCGGAACGGCCGGAGATACAATTGTTATCGAGACCTTTCTCGAGGGACAGGAAGTTTCCGTTATGGCGTTTTGTGACGGCAAAAATATAAAAGTACTGCTTCCTTCCCAGGATCACAAACAGATCGGCGAGGGTGACACCGGACCCAATACCGGAGGTATGGGTGCTTACTGCCCGGTCAGTTTTATCGATGATGCGACCAATAAGTTTATCCGTGAACATATTCTCGAAGCAACCATTGATGGTCTGGCCCGCGAAAAAAGAAAATATAAGGGAGTGTTATACGCCGGTCTGATGCTGACCGCGAACGGACCGAAAGTGGTTGAATTTAACTGCCGCTTTGGTGATCCGGAAACTCAGGCGGTGCTGCCTCTTTTAAAATCCGATCTGGCCGATATTTTGATTGCCGCCATTGATACTGATCTGGATAAAATCGATGATCTTGTTTGGGATAGTGGCGCGGCGGCGTGCGTGGTAATTGCCTCGAAGGGCTATCCGGGCAAAGCGGACACCGGAAAACGTATCTTTGGCTTGAAGAATTATAGTAATCGAAACGCTTTCCTCTTTCATTCCGGGACGAGAAAAGAGGGGAAAAACTGGATAACAGACGGTGGCCGGGTGGTTGGATTGACCGCTGTCGATCAAAACCTTCCAAAAGCTTTATCAAAAGCGTATGAGATCATAGAAGGTATCCGATTTGACGGTATGACTTATCGGACCGACATCGGATTTAAAGCCAATATGCGGGTTATGGTGGAGAGATATTAATATGCCAAAAGTTCTGATTCTAATCGGATCAAAGTCAGACAGCATATATGCTGAAATTTGCCGGGAAAATTTGAACAAGCTTAAAATTGAGAATCATCTGGAAATATCCTCGGCTCATCGGCAGCCGGAGCAAACCGATAAATTAGCCTCGACAGCAGCCGAATCAGGATATGAAGTAATTATTTGTATGGCCGGAATGGCTGCTGCGTTACCCGGTGTGGTCGCCGCCCGGACTAATTTGCCGGTTATAGGTGTCCCGCTTCCGGCTACTCTGGAGGGAATTGACGCTCTGCTCGCGATCGCCCAAATGCCTGGGGGAGTGCCGGTTGCAACGATGGGAATCGGTAAAGCGGGGGCCAAAAATGCGGCCATGTTAACCGCTAGAATTCTGGCTCTCAAATATCCTGAAATAAAAAGCAGTCTAGAGGAGTTTCTGAAAACAAAATAAGCCGGAATTTTTTAAGCGGAAGATTGTAAAACAAAAAAAGCAAAAGGAGATATTTATGTTATTTAAGTCGCAATTCGGTAAAGCCTCACTTTCCCTCGCCTTTGGAGTTGTCATCGGCCTGATTCTTTTCTCATACCCTTGTCTTAACGCAGAAACCGAAAAAGCCAAGGAGCATTTTAATAATGGCTTGACGCTTGAACAAAAAGGAAATGATACGCTGGCAATTATAGAGTACGATGCGGCGATAGAAGAAGATAACCGGTATACCGATGCTTATATCAATCTCGGCTCGATCTATTTTAACAGGAAAAAATATGACAAGGCGATTGATAATTTCAAAAAAGCGACGGAGATTGATGCCGGCAATTCTATCGCCTGGTCCAATTTGGGACAGATATATTTTATACAGCAAAAATATTTCGAGGCCGAGGAGGCATATAATGAAGCGCTTGCGGCCGACAGCAATAATACTGATGTTTACAAATATTTTGGCTATTTATATAACAAGCAGAAAAACTGGCCGCAGTTGAATGAAAAGATGCTGCTCTATACCAAAAAAGTATCCGACGATTATATGGGATTTTATCTCCTGGGCAGTTCATATCAAAAGCTGA
>CAZJLX010000361.1:0-3338 GCA_964546545.1 uncultured Ignavibacteriaceae bacterium
TCCGATCTGCCAGAGTAATGTCATGGCCGCTGTGACTGTCAAATATTCTGAAAGGCTCCTCGGCTTTTATTATCGACCGCAGTTCCGTATGGGTAATAAACTTTTTTTTGTCACAATCATATAATCGACGATTTTTATACCGTTTGATAATCTTCATCCGAAACCTTTTTAAATCTTTATATTTAAATATAGTGCGCTGCACAATAATGTCAATAAAAAAATATAGCTTAATGTTTTACTGTCGACATCAAAATAATATTAATTATTTCCAGAAGCCGTTCGCAGGAGAACGGTTTTTTGATAAACATATCGCCGCCGACCTGGAAGGAACGACCCATATCATCCGACTTGTCCCGGCCGGTCAAAAACAAAACCGGTATATTGGCCGTCGTCGGATCATTTTTTAATTCATTGCAAAGGGTGTATCCATCCATTTCAGGCATCATTATATCCAATAAAATCAGATCAGGTTTCAGTTTTTTGGCCTGATTAACACCCGAGGAGGCGCTGTTATCGACATAAACCTCATGACCGGCATTGGTCAAAAAGGCTTCTACGATTTCTGTCACCTGAGGTTCATCATCTATGACAAGTATTCTGGCCAAAGGCATTTTTGTACCCCATATTTTTATTGCCCCGTTTTTAATTACAATTGTATTATCGTCTCTATGAAGAAATAACTTAATCCGCTTTTTTAAAATGTTCTATAAAATCGTAAAATAGCTACTTCAGGCGATACAGGTCGGAGCGACGATCTTTAAAAAGATCATTGTTTGGCGTAACTTGTTTATTGTCAGCATCTTCGGGATTGATTTCGGCGATCAGCAAACCTTCCTTATCGGAACCAAGTTCACCCAGAACCGAACCATCCGGGGCAACAATCCGCGAGCGTCCGATAAACTTCAATCTCTTGCCGGCCCGACTCTCCTCGCCAATTCTATCGGCCGTAATAGTGAAAAGATTGTTTTCCAGCGCCCGGGTAACCATCGCTTCGGGGCAGGTTTTTAAGACCAGGTTAGAGGGATGACAGATTATCTGTGCCCCGGCCAGGGCCAGTTGACGGGCCGATTCCGGATAGCGCCAGTCAAAGCAGATCATCATCCCGATTTTTGCTTGTTTAAATTTAAAAACAAAAAAACCGCTCTCCCCCGGATCAAAAATCTCTTTTTCGCCAAAAAACAGATGTGTTTTCTGGTAGACACGGAATTTTCCGTCGGGATGGATAGCCATAGATGAATTAAACAGTTTACCATCCGATTTTTCGGGAAAACCATAAATGACCAGACAATCTTTTCGACCGGCCAGCTCTTTCATTTTAGTAAAAGTATACCCTTCACCCGAAATATCAGATAAATCTGAAAGTTCATTCCGATCCCTAAAGAGATAACCGGTGGCGAACAATTCGGGCAGAACCAATAAATCAAACGTTTCGCTTTCGACGGCTATCAGCACATTTTTGATATTACGCTCTATTTTGCCGAAAACCGGGCGGTTTTGATATAAGGCTACTTTCATATTGCTTAATTTGCTTAAAACAGGCTTAACTATCAATAAAATAATTGCTACCGAACGGGGCGGAATCTATATTGATTTTTATGAATGAAAAAGAGTCAAAAGAGAAAAATATTGTCACCAATCGTAAGGCGCGCCGAGATTATGAGATTATTGAAACCCGTGAGGCCGGAATCGAACTGAGAGGTACCGAAGTTAAATCGTTGCGGGCCGGCAAAGTAAATATCTCCGACAGTTATGCCTCGATTGAAAACGGCGAGGTAATCTTATACAATTTACATATCTCGCCTTATGAACAGGCCTCAGTGGAAAGCCATGAACCGTTGCGCCCGAGACGGCTGCTATTACACAAAAGAGAGATTAGAAAACTATTCGGCGCCACCGCTGAAAAGGGATATACTCTGATTCCGATCAGGATTTATTTTAAGGGCCAATTGGTTAAAATCGAACTGGCCACCGCCCGCGGTCGTAAAAGGTTTGACAAGCGGGATAAAATTGCCAAAAGAGAATCGGACAGGGCAATTGAAAGGGCGCAAAAGCGGGATATAAGAAAATAGCTATGAACAGATATTATCTGATTTTTTTAATCTTTTTTTCACTTTTTATATGCCGGACCGGTTTTTCCGATGAAATAACGGTCCAGGTCTCCGGCGGGATTGAAAAAATTGAGTCATTCACCGAAAATAATATCAGCTATTTTTCATTATCGCAACTGGCGACACTGCTGGGAGAAGGATTATCCTGGGAGACGGTTGGTCTGTCGGCTAAATATGAAGTTGATAAACGTAAGGTGCTTTTTTTTGTCGGCTCACCATACATCAATCTAAATGATACCGTTAAAAATATCATCTATCCGGCCAAACTTGTCAAAGGCGCGCTTTTTCTGCCAGCGATAACATTCCTTCCTTTGCTGGACGGGATTCGCCCCGAACAGATCAGTTGGGATGAAAACCGCCGGATAATTCGAATCGATGCGGATTGGTACAATATCACCGATATGGCCGTCTCATCAAAGGCCAATGGTCTGCTGATTGAAATTTTTGTTTCCGAACCGAAAACCTATGAAATATATCTGTCCGAAGGGGACTGGTTCAATGTGACAATTATGGACGGACGTATTAATCAGCGTAAAATTCTCAGTCGCCGCGACTCAAAGTATATGCGCGATATGAATGCTTTTCAATTTGAGGCTTCGGCCCAGATATCTTTTCGGCTCCGCAAGCCGGTCGAGAAATATACTCATCGATATCAATCGAATCCGGGACGGATACAGATTTCGCTTTTGGATACAAGCGTTATTCCGACCTCACCGGATCGGGTTGACCTTATCGGACCGGATGAAAAAATAGACCGGATCATAATCGATGCCGGTCACGGGGGCGATGATAATGGCGCTATCGGCTTGAAAAAAACCAAAGAGAAAAAAATCGTGCTCGATATCGCCAAAAGGCTGGCCAAACTTATTCGCAAAGAAAAGCTGTTCGAGGTCATAATGACCCGTGAAAAGGACGATTATGTTTCACTGGAAAAAAGGGCCGAAATAGCTAATCAGGCCAACGGTGATCTTTATGTTTCCATTCATGCCAACGCCTCGCCCAAAAGAACGGCTCGTGGTTTCCAGGTTTTTTTCCTCGCCGCCGCTAACAATGATGAGGCACGCGCCGCGGCACAGCTTGAAAATGCGACTTTTTTGGCCGAAATTAATTCTTTTAATGATGAAGAAGGAGATCATCTGAGTTATATTCTTTCCGATATGATACAAACCGAATTCCAGTCGGAGTCAGCCGATCTGGCCGCGATGGTCGATAAAGAATTCCGACGGAAAT
>CAZJLX010000362.1:0-3336 GCA_964546545.1 uncultured Ignavibacteriaceae bacterium
AAGTGTTGTGTGAATAAATTATGCCGCCAAAAAAAATGAATCAGTCAGTTCTTGCCCTCTGCATCCAGGAAGTTATTGAAGATGGTTCGGAACTAAATATCGGCGACAATTTTAATTCCGAAGAGATAGATTTTCTGCATCATGCCTTTATAGCCGATTCAATTATAAATATGTTTGATCTGACCTTGACCGACTTTCGTCTTTTTTATGCCGATATTCCCCGGACTAAAAAATCAATCGATACGATAATAAATTATCTGGCCGACAAATTAAAAGGTAAAAAAGCCAGACTCCTGATTGACGGATTAAAAATCAGCCCGCTGCCTCCCGAAAGGTGGGGGATTAAGATGCAGACCGTTTTTAAAAAAGGTTTTGATGACGGCTACAAACATGTCCTTTTATTCGGCAGCCGGACACCGACTCTGAAAGCGGACAAATTGAAACTGGCCCTGAAGCTTTTGAAAAAATCTGATGCCGTTTTCGGACCGACCGTTGAGGGGCGCTATTATCTGATTGGAATGACCGATAAATGCCACGTCGACTTATCGGCCTTTAACTGGAGATCACCGAAGATATTCTCGGAAGTCTCAAATCATTTCAGGGATCAGGGATTAAGCTGGTCGGAGATGGAACTATGGTACGCAGTCGAACATAATGAAGACCTGGAATATCTGGTGCGGGATATTAATCAGTTTCGTCTTGAGGGTGATGAGATTTCCGCCAAAGAAACCGAAATGGTCCTGGGGCGAATTTTAAACAGGTGAACAATCATGCAGCGTGAATTACAAAAACTTACATGGAAGAATATAAGAGAGTTGGTCCCGCATAAAATAGACCGGGTCATTTTTCCGGTGGGAACTGTCGAGGCACACGGCGCCGCCGCTCTGGGGACCGATAATATTATTCCCGAATCGATAGCCGCCTATCTGGCCGATAAAATCAACGCCCTGATTGCCCCGATTCTAAATTATGGCATCACTAAATCGCTCTATGGTTATCCCGGTTCGATGACCGTCAAACCCAAAAATTTCGAGCCGTTCGTCGACGATATCTTAAAATCCCTGTATGATATCGGCTTTAAAAAGATTATAGTCTTAAACGGCCACGGCGGAAATAACAGCTGCCTCAAATCGGCGGCCCAGAATTTCTTCTATAAATATCGCATCAACATCGCAGTAATTCACTGGTGGGATCTTTGCGAAGATTTAACCCGTGAATTTTACGGTGAGAATGGCGGTCATGCCGGCCTGAATGAAACGGCTATGGTACAGGCGGTCGACAAAAGCTATGCCGACAAATCGCTCCTTGACGATAATATGCCTTACCATTTTGTCCCGGGTGCGGATGTGTACCCGATTCCCGGCTCGATTCTGCTTTATTCGGAAGGGGAGGGGTTGCCGGATTTTGATGTCAAAAAGGCACGTCAGTTCCAGAAAAAAGTCTTTGAAAAGCTGGAAGAGTATATAAAGATGGTTCTGACCCGCTGGGACGCGATTTAGATATTGGTAATAGTCATTGGGACTGCTTGCCGGTTAATTCTTTCAGATCAATTTTGATTATCAGACAATTATCAACTGATTTATTATCATACTTGAATTTGCCATCCGAGTAATGAACCATAATGATATTTAAGGCCTCGACCTTTTTATCATACTCATGTACAAAGTGCGCCGTACCATATCCAATAACGCTCTTATACGAAAAACCCCAATTGCAGGCCCTGTCGGTTTTGACCATTCTGCTTTCAATATCGAATTCAACGCAGACATTGTTGTTTTTTCCGAGAATGTCCACTTTTTTTCCGGCCGGGGAGGAGTGGATATATAGCTGATTATTTTTAAATCCGAAACTGACCGGGACGACATAAGGCCTGCCATTGTCGCACATCGCCAAATGACAGATCCCGGCTTTCTCGATTATATCTGTTATTGCATCTTGTTCGGTTATTTCATTTTCTTTTCTGCGCATCGGATACCGTTCTGAAATATTCGGTTGCTGATTTCTCCCAGGAAAAATTATCCAGAATATGTACAATCCCGTCGGTCAGCATTTTGTAATACAGTTTCTGATTATCGCTGTACAGCTCGACAGCATCATAAATACATTTAAATAAACTATCCACCATCGATTCAAACAATTTGTATGTTTTTCGTTCTTCGACCCGATCGGGGAATATGCCGTTTATTTTATACCCGGCATTATTAATACCCCGCCAGTCATTAAGAATTGTTTTAATATGTCGACTTTCACGATACAGTAAACCGGTTGGCCGATCTGTTTTCCTGTGCCATTTGCCGGCAATCTTTTCTATTTCTTTATTGAAGGTGGCGCCTTTTTTATAAGGTACTATCTGCTGCACGATACCGCCGGTAGCGCGGCCGATTCCGACTGTACCGTTTAAATAAAATTCATTAGCCATCCCGAACGGTTCGTACAACGAGGGCATAATACCGTAAGTCGCTCCCTGAAGCGCCGCGAAATAACCCTCCTTAAATATAAACGGCAGGACCAGGACAGATTCGGGGTACTGTTCAGCCAGCTTTTTTAAAAAACCGAGTCCGTTATGACCCTCATCACCCGGAATCGGAAAAAATAAAAACCGCGCCTCACCTCTGTTTTTCAGAAACCTGTCAATAGCCGCCGCGGCCACATCATAACCTTTTTGGCGCGGATCATCCCGACCGGCCATAACGAACCAGACAGCATCATCATGGCCGAACAGTTTTATATCACCCCAGACCGGCCTTTCTTTAGGCGGTTTTAAGGCATCAAGAGCGGCGAGGGCATCCTGTTTCTTTTTGCTTTTCCATTGTTGGATCGATTTATAATTACCGGCTTTCATAAGATTAAGCATTCTTTTACTTATCGCCAGATCGGCAAAAAGTCCGTTGTTGATACCCAAGAGACGTGATTTTAATAGTTTCTGAAGATGCGGGATCATCAGCTTTTTTTGAAATATATCTTCCCCGAAATCATAAGCGAACTGCCCGGAAACGGTAAAGACCGTTTTTTCGACCAGAGGAAGAACCCGCTGTAATACCGTTTCCCCCGGACATAGTTTCGGATCAAGCTTAGACTTTTTAAGCAAACTGCTTTTCAAACCACTGTCATAGCTGTTGTGAAGAGTAAGAAACAGAGTATGATCGAAATTAAAAGAAATACAGGCCAAGGCCGCAGTCGCCGTTTCCCAATCCTGCATCATTATCGTCCACTTCGCATCCGGATCGATTATATCCAGCGCCTTGATCGCGGCGATTCCAAAAAAAAGCGAATCCCGCAGGAGAATTTTCCCAAGCTCCTTTTGAGTCCGGCCGACCTCATAAGGATGTCGCTGAC
>CAZJLX010000363.1:0-3325 GCA_964546545.1 uncultured Ignavibacteriaceae bacterium
GACAAGCAGAACTAAAACGATCAGGACCGAAATTATACGAATCAGCATTTTACCTACTTTCGGTTGATATAATCTTCAAATAGTATAAATTATCGCCGTAAAGTTGGAAGGTCAAGAGATATATGGAAACTAATGCAATATATACCAGAAGAAAAAGCCGCGCTGTCAAAGTCGGCAGAGTAATTATCGGCGGCGGATTTCCGATTTCAGTTCAGTCGATGACCAATACGGACAGTCGCGATGTTGAATCGACTGTGGCGCAGATAAAGCAATTAACCGAGGCCGGGTGCGATATTGTCAGGGTGGCGGTGCCCGATGAAGAAGCGGCCTCGAAACTGGCCGAAATTAAATCAAAAATCGAATTGCCGCTGGTGGCCGATATTCATTTCAAGTATAAACTGGCTCTGGAAGCGATCAGGCAGGGGGTCGACAAAATCAGGCTCAATCCGGGCAATATTGGTGAGGACTGGAAAGTTCGCGAGGTTACCAAAGCGGCCAAAGATGCCGGGATTCCTATTCGGGTCGGGGCCAACTCCGGCTCGTTGCCGAAGGATATTGTCGAAAAACTGGGGCGGGATGACCCGGAAGCGTTTGTCGAAGCGGCGATGAGGCAGATAGAAATTCTGGAGAGTCTTGATTATTGCGATATTGTCGTCTCACTGAAATCAACCGATGTTATCACTGCTTACCGGGCGCATCTTCTGATGGCCGATAAAATCGACTATCCGTTTCATCTAGGGATTACCGAGTCGGGCACGCTTTATACTGGAACGATTAAGTCATCGGTTGGCCTTGGGGCGATTTTGATTCACGGTATCGGCGATACGATTCGGGTCTCACTTTCGGCCGATCCGGTCGAGGAGATAAGAGTCGGCAAGATGATATTAAAATCACTCGCTTTGAAAAAAGAGGGAGTGGAGATTATCTCCTGCCCGACCTGCGGGCGGTGCGAAATTGATCTGATTTCGCTCGCCGAAATAATCGAGAAAAAGACAGCGCATATAAAAACGCCGCTGAAAGTGGCGGTGATGGGTTGTGTGGTCAACGGCCCGGGCGAGGCAGCCTCGGCCGATATCGGAATCACTGGCGGCAATGGGGTCGGTCTGCTGTTTAAAAATGGTGTGATAGTCAAAAAATTCCCGGAAGAGCAGTTGGAAAAGGTGCTTCTGGATGAGATAGATAAGATGGTGGAAGAGAGTTCATAAGTTAGAAGCAGGATATTTTTTTAAAATAATGTAGCGAAACTGTCATTGCGGGGAGTCCCTAATCCCGACTTGTCGGGGTACGGAACAACGCGGCAATCTCCCCATTCGAATAAGGCAACAGGCAAAAACCTGTACTTCAAACTGATCTACCGATTATTCGGGGCAGAATGTGGACTGTCTGCCGCCCACGAGTTTCCCTCTATATATTCAGCGTTTCGTTGACATGCTTGCGGGTCGAGCGGAAACGGTAGATGCCATAAATCAGGTTTATCAGTCCAAACGGCAAAAACGCCCAGCCGACAATTTCTATAATACGATTATCAAAAAAGCGGATAAAGGTCACCCCGGCGACAATTAGAGCCAGCGAAGTGCGCGTGTATGATAACACCGTTCGTTCATTGGCCAGACGGGTCCGTACCGCGTCGAGCATATCATGGCTCGAAATCTTGCCTTTTATTTTTCTAAGTTCTCTCATAAAATCAATCATATATAAATATTATAACGACATCAATCTAAAAAAAGATGACAATTATCCATACTTTTTCAAAATGAATCGTATATTTCTTCTTATCAATGATAATTGGTCAGGTTTGGTTAAGGTGATGACAAAACAATAGTAGAATATGTACGAATCATGCGAGCCTATTCTTTCTGAAAAGCATCGGGGTAATGTTCCAATTTTCCGTCAAAAATAGTAATCAGGTCAAAGCGAAAATCGATCTCTTTCAGATTTTTCGAGATTATATACTGCTCGGCGGCGCTGATAAGATTGTCCTGTTTGCGTTTATCGACCCACTCGGCTGGATGACCGAACTTGTGCGACATACCGCCCTTGACCTCAACAAAGACAATCGTATTACCTATCTGCGCAATCAGGTCGATTTCTTTGTGCCCGGCCATCCAGTTGCGTTGGAGAATCGTGAAACCGTTTTCTATGAGATATTGCTCGGCAAGCTTTTCAAACTGCCTGCCTTTATCTCGTTTACCGGTCATTAAAAAATTATATAATTTTTTGTTTGAGTAATTGTTCGACCGGTCGGAATGTCCGGCGATGAATCTCGGTCGGGCCGTTTTCTTTTAATTCGTCGATATGTTTCCGGGTCGGATAGCCGCGATGATTCGCAAATGAAAAACCGGGGTATATCTCGTCATATTTATCCATAATCCGATCCCGCGTGACTTTGGCGATAATCGAGGCGGCCGAGATCGACCGACAGAGAGCATCACCACCGACAATAGCCATCTGTGGCAGAGTCAGATTCGGGATAGTATAGGCTCCGTCAACCAGAATAAACTGCGGCTGATTTTCAAGCGAGATAACCGCTTTATGCATCGCCAGTAGTGAGGCCTGAAGGATATTAACCTGATCGATAGTTTCGTTATCGATAATTCCGACCGCGCAAATGGCGCCCGATCCGGCGATTTCGTCAAAGAGAATGTCGCGCCGTTTGGCCGATAGTTTTTTGGAATCATCGAGTCCGACTATTTCGATATCAGGCGGAAGAATCACCGCCGCGGCAACCACCGGCCCGGCTAATGGCCCGCGCCCGGCCTCATCCACCCCGGCAATAAGTCTATAACCTTTTTGGATTAATGAAGCTTCAAGCCGCTCCATATCCGGCAGCATTTTTTTCAGCCGATCCAGTTTCAGGATGGTCGACATCTTATTGTCACCCATAGACTTTATTTCCTTAATACCTTCCCTATAAATAAATATCGGCTTTAATATTATGATTTATAAGCAAATTCTTGTTTATTTGCAATGTTGAAATATTTTTAAATTCAGGGTGAAAGCTTGAAATTCCTTTTTTAAACAGTTAGATTCAACAAACGTTCATATTTTGGATGAATTCAGGCGGGAAATATGACGCTCCGAAAAATCATAATATCAGCTTTGGCGATCATACTTTTGCTGTTTTTGCACGCCTGTGATAATACCGGTAAACCGACAGGGAGTGGCGGGAGTGAAGATAATCATAATAAAAATCCGATTTTATTAAGTGACGAAGCGCTGAAAATGTCGCTCTGGTACAGTAACAACCTGATATCTGATTCTTCGTTGGCAATCCGTTTTCAAACCGGTCTTGCATCTTTGCGCCGTCAATTCGGTGATTCGATTC
>CAZJLX010000364.1:0-3324 GCA_964546545.1 uncultured Ignavibacteriaceae bacterium
TCGTCTTGACAGGCTCGATCAAAAACTGGGGGTCAGGATTTATGTCTCGGATGATTTCAGGCTATACCCCAGCGAATTGGTGCGAATCGGTATTGACATGACGGCCGACCGCGGTCGACATGAGCCTTTTGAATTGACCACAAATGGCAAGAAATCTCTGTTTTATCTTGACCGCGAACCGATCAGCGCCTTTTATTATCGCAAGGCAACCTACGATATTTATGAAAACCTTATGGATATCGATCGCGTACAGATGCGAGCCTGGGCATTTATTCCGATTAATCCTGACTTTTTTAACAAGACGCTGGATAAATACGGCTATATTGATATTACAATAGGCAATGGAGAGAATTCGACGGGTCACCTTGATGTTTATGGCAATTATCCGCTTAAGGACGACAACCATACGCTGTTACCGAGTCTGACGCATTATTCAATCGAACGCTTTGTCGAAAAGGGCGACCCGCGTATCTGGACCGATTATAAACTTTCTTCCGATTCGGCTATTTCTTATTATATTGATGGAACGAAAGAAACAGTTTTAGGCAAAGACGACCTTTCGCCTGAATCCGGATTACAGACGGGACGGTACCGGATATATATTGAGGTTAAACGATATAATAATGCGTTTTATTACTTTTAGGAGTCGAACGATATGAATATTGGAATAATCGGCTGCGGTTACTGGGGACCCAATCTGGTACGAAATTTTAATGCCCTTGATGATGTCACGGTGGCGGCGGTCTCCGATTTGCGTGAGGAGCGACTTAAATTTCTCTCGCGGCTTTATCCGAATATCAAACTTCTCACCAAAAACGCGGACGATATCCTGCATAATAAAAAGATTGATGCCGTAGTCATTGCCACGCCGGTCTCGACTCATTTCCCGCTCGGCATGGAAGCGCTTGAAAACGGCAAACATCTTCTGATGGAAAAACCGATGACGGCCACGACCGAACAGGCCGAAGTTTTAATTGAAACGGCCGAGAAGAAAAACCTCATTTTGATGGTCGATCATACTTTTATCTATACCGGCGCTATTCGGAAAATCAAGGAAATTGTCGACAGCGGCGAACTGGGCGAGATATACTATTTTGATTCGGTGCGAATCAACCTGGGGCTGTTTCAGCATGATGTCAATGTTATCTGGGATCTGGCGCCGCATGATGTCGCTATTATGGATTATCTTCTGGGAAAAAAGCCGGAAGCGGTCTCGGCGACCGGCGTGGCGCATTTTGATGAGGGTATCGAAAATACCGCCTATATGTCAATCATGTATGAAAAGCCGCTGATGGGTCATATTCATGTCAACTGGCTGGCCCCGGTTAAAGTGCGTAAGACGCTAATCTGCGGCTCGAAAAAGATGATTGTCTATGACGATGTCGAACCGTCGGAAAAAGTGAAAGTGTACAATAAAGGGGTTGATTATATTAAAAAGCGGGAAGAAGCCTATGATATTCTGGTGCAGTACCGCACCGGCGATATGATGGCCCCACGGCTGGAGATGACCGAGGCGTTGACTCTTATCTCCAAAGAGTTTATAAGTGCGATAAATGAAAAACGCAAACCGTTAACCGATGGTATCGCCGGACTGAATGCAGTGCGGATTTTGGAGGCGGCCAACAAATCACTGCGGTCGGGCGGAAAGGTTGTTCGGTTATGAAAGATGTCAGGACAATCGGTGATGTTAAAATTTATAAAAATGTCGAGATCGGCAAAGGTTCGACTTTATATGGTCCGGTTGTGCTTGGCCAGCCCCCCCGTGGAAAAGAAGAGGGCGAACTGAAACTGATTATCGGCAAAAACGCTATTATTCGTCCCTTTACGACAATATATGCCGGCAACATTATCGGCGATAATTTCCAGACCGGGCAGGGAGCCTCGATTCGCGAGGATAATAAAATTGGCAATAATGTTTCGGTTGGCACCAACGCGGTGCTGGAATTCGAAAATATAATCGGCGATAATTGTCGGATTCATTCAGGTTGTTTTCTGGAGATGGTGACCCTCGGTAAATATGTTTTTGTCGGCCCGAACACGGTTTTTACCGATGATCCGCATCCGATGAACTGCCCCAAATATAAAGAGTGCGGCGGTGGGGCGATTGTCGGTGATATGGCCAAAATCGGCGCCAACTGTACTTTCCTTCCCGCAGTAAAAATCGGCACGGGCGCCTTAATCGGAGCCGGATCAGTGGTGGCCTATGATGTGCCTGAAAATAAAGTCGCGGCCGGTAATCCGGCGATGGTTATCAAATCGGTCGACGAACTGAAATGCAAAATCGACGCCTATGAGCGGCCCTATATCTGGCCGCCCTATGTCGACAAAAACGAATCGGAATAATGTCAAAGCCGGATATATTGGTTTCGCTTTTTTCTTTTAATGAAGGGGAGAAGCTGAAAAATCTGGTCACTAAATTCCCAGTAGAACCGAATTATGATATTCTGTTTGTCGACGACGGCTCCACCGACGGTAGTTATGAATTTCTTAAGGAGAATGGCTTTAATATAATTCGCCATGAGAATAATATCGGTATCGGTTATGGTATCCGCGAGGCGATACAGTACGGTCGAAAAAATGGATATAAAATAATTGTCATTATGGCCGCCAACGATAAAATGCAGCCGGATGAAATAGATCGTCTGGTGCAGCCGATTGTCAACGAAAACTATGACTATGTGCAGGGTTCGCGGTACCTGAAGGGGGGCAACTCGCCGAATCTTCCGCTTTTCCGGCAGATTATGATTACGCTCTTTACCAAAATTGTCAATTTATTCTCTGACTATAAAGGGACTGATGTTACCTGCGGTTTTCGAGCCTATAAGCTTTCGCTCTTTAACGATAGCCGGCTTAATATCGACCAGACGTGGCTCGATAAGTATGAAATGGAATTTTATATTCATTATCATGTTCTCGCCGGTAATTACAAAATAACCGAAGCGCCGGTTTCTATGATTTACCCGAAAGAGAAACGCAATTACAGCAAAATTCGTCCGTTTATCGGCTGGTGGTCTATGATCCGCCCCTGGCTGTACCTGACGCTTAAGATCCGGAGGTGACACTTCCTGCCAGTGTTCGGCCAGTCCTCAGACCGGCCGCCGCAAAAAAGTGCCCGGCAGATGTTCACATCTGCTGCAGTCAATTGTTGACAAATCAGGATATTTTGTTAGATTGAAATAGGCTTTAAATAAAGCGGGTAGCAATGTTCAAATTAAAATCTTTGATAATATTGATAATTTTCTGCATGTTCTTGCTGTTGGCCTGCGGGGAGGAAGAAATCAATCAGTATTCACCGACTTCTTCACAATTTGAAAGAGTGACTTA
>CAZJLX010000365.1:0-3322 GCA_964546545.1 uncultured Ignavibacteriaceae bacterium
TCGGCACAGTCGTTCTGTATACCATTGTATCCGTCATTAAACTGGGTGAAAACAACATAAAATTTGCCATCGCACTCCGAGATCATCGGCTTAACCAGGTTGACGCTGGAAAAGGCACCACCGGTACAACTGCTGTCATCCAGCAGCCAGTTACCATCCTTGATCGGCCGATGTTCATTATTAAATTCATCCCAGTGGAAAATACGCGATCCAAAAAAGTTGGTCCAGTCACCCAGCCAACCCTGAAAGGGTATCGCTTCACGGGCGGAATATACGATATGTGTAATATCGGCGTCGTCTACCAAAACACTGATATCACCTTCAAGAAGCCAGCCGCCGACGGAGGAGTCATAAGCGGTCACATTGGTTTTTTCGCTCCAACTTACTCCCGCATCGGTGGAGGTCATCATAAATAAATCACTGGTGCGCTGGGCGTGCCCCAGCCCGTCATCAAGTCTTTCGTATCGATCAACCGACTCGGGATCACCCGGGTAATCACCCGGACTGGCTGCCCAGGCAAGGACAACCTTTCCCGTCGATCTTGATGATGCTATTGACTGGTTAATCGTCGGAATAGTATCGACAATCATCGGCGGGTAATCCCAACTGGCCAGTGAGTCAACATAGGGATGACCGACACGGCGAAAATAATGGACATAGGCACTGGTTTGATCGACACCGGTACCAAAAGTTTGATGAGCAAAAATGTGTGTTACCGTGTCGGATCCGTACACCTGATATTCATGCTGGGGCCAGATAAAACGCCAGCTATCGTTGGCCAGATATGCAGATGAAACACCGTATTTCATAGTCGAATCCGGAATTCTTTTACGGCCGGGTGAGAAGAAGCAGTTGCCGGCGTCATAGTCATACCAGATTGTTGAAGACCAGCCGGTTCCATCATTGTGATGGTTGGCAATAACGGCCTTACTGCTTTCATCGACATCGAGACTGACATAACCGGAACGCTGCGCGTCGGCATGCAGCGCACATCCACCCCCGATGCCCTCATGGAGAAATCCTGATTCCGATGCGTCCCATACTTCATAATGAGTCGTCCGAACAGAATTGGGATCGGTACCTTCCAACATATCAGCTTCAAACATACAGAGGAAGTGAATCTGTCCCGAATTACCGCGCCATTCAACCTGGCGATTCATACGGCAATTCGTTTGATAATCGTATGTGGTCTTAAAAACATCAATACCGGGTGACAGTGAAAAAATTTCACTATAACCCAAACTATTGCCGATCCCTGACGACGGCGCCGAATACTCAACTCCCACTTCGGCTCCGGCAAGTTTCGCTCTGGTAGTCTTGAGATAATCGGCTCTTTTTTGCCAGAGACTCCGTCCGGGAGTCTTGGCTGCAAGAACGTTCATCGCAAGAAAAGCAACCAACAGCAAAGCGAGAATTGCTATACACCAAAATCTCTTTGCCATACTCTGTTCCTTTCCAGTTTTTTGTAGTTCCTCAATTTATTTCACATACGGCCTGTCTGCCGGCAAGTCGCGTAATGTATTGCCGGCCAACCAATTATAATTACCCCATAAGGGACAGTTTATGCCCCGCAAACTATCCGAGTTTATAATCAGTTATTCCCCTCTATAATCAAAAACAAAGCGTACCTCAGACCAACTGCTCAAGCGCATTATTTTAATTTACTTTAGAGACTAATAATTATTCGGGGCCTGTAGAATACGATATCAATATCAAACCTGAACAAGGTTCTTCTGAAAAGATATCATCTGTAACTACGGCCGAATAATTAGCAACCCAAAAACCTGCATGGGCGAAACGCCCTTAAGTTAGCCTAAGCTTAAATAAGATATAGGATTTGCGATTTAATGTCAAGAAAATTTTACCCTCGATTATTATAAATAAAGAGCAAAAAATACATGATACGGTTAAAAACAGCCTTCTTCGATGTCCATATTTTTCTTGACTTTTACTATCGTAAGTTATTGTTTGAGCGCGAAAAGCAAGGAATGCCAAATTATATATAGTTTTTAGCCTATTAATCTGTAACAGATTGAGGATATTGTATGAGTGGTTTAGAATATATCTTTAAGCCCAGCGCCGTCGCCGTAATTGGAGCTTCAGCCAAAAAAGGGACAATAGGCAGGGAAATTTTGCATAATCTTATAATCAATGAATTTAACGGCAAAATTTTTCCGGTAAATCCGAAATATGACGTTATCCACTCAATAAAATGTTATTCGACAATCCTGGATGTTCCTGATGCGGTCGACCTGGCAATTATTATTGTGCCCAAAGATGTTGTCCCCGAAGTGGCTGAAAAATGCGGTCGAAAAGGTGTCCGGGGTCTCGTGGTAATTTCCGCCGGATTTAAAGAGGTTGGTGGCGAAGGGATTAGGCTGGAGAATGAAATCGTTGAAATATGTAAAAAATATCGTATGAGGATGATTGGCCCGAATTGCTTTGGCGTGGTGAACACCGACCCCAAATACAGCCTGAACTGTACATTCGGAAAAACAGCCGCTTTGCATGGCCGAGTAGGCTTTATTTCACAGTCGGGTGCTCTGGGTGAGGCAATTATGAATCATGCTCATGAACTGGGGCTTGGCTTTTCGATGGTTGCCTCAATCGGCAACAAGGCCGATATCTCGGCCAATGATATTTTAGAATTCTGGAAGGATGATCCGCAAACCGATGTTATTCTTCTGTACCTTGAGAATTTTGGCAATCCGCGACGATTTACCAAGATAGCGCGCGAAATTTCACGTTATAAACCGATTGCAGCGGTTAAATCGGGCCGGACGATGCAGGGGGCCAAGGCGGCTTCATCACATACCGGCGCCCTGGCCGAACTGGATGTCGGCGTTGATGCTCTCTTCGACCAATGTGGTGTCATACGTGTCTCTTCGGTAGAAGAGCTTTTTGATGTCGCCGCGGCTCTGGCTAATCAGCCGATTCCCAGGGGCAATCGGGTGGCGATTATTTCTAATGCTGGTGGTCCGGCTCTGCTGGCGACCGACGCGCTGGTCAACCTCGGCCTTGATGTGTCACCCTTCTCGACCAAAACCAAGGCCAGGCTGAGAAAAGCATTAACCAATGTGCCGACTCTGAATAATCCCCTCGATTTGGTCGCGGGGGCGCATGGTCAGGATTTTAAAGCAGCCCTAAAAGTTGTCAAAGATGACGAGCAATTCGATACTATTATTCCGATTTTTGTTCCGCCCGTAACCATAGACCAAAAAGAGGTGGCGCAGTCTATTCTTGAGGGAATAAAAGGGAGTAAAAAATCAGTCCTCGCCTGTTTTATGGGAGCCGGTCTCGGCTCGATCGGGGTGGATCATCT
>CAZJLX010000366.1:0-3309 GCA_964546545.1 uncultured Ignavibacteriaceae bacterium
ACCAGTGATGCTTTTGTCATCAGAAAATCGAATATCTTATCTTCCAATATGCCATCACGCAGTTCATCGATCCGACCGGTTTGCGCCAACACCTCCTTGGCTTTTTCAACCTCCATTTTGTGCGACTCCGCAAACCCCTTAATCCAATGTTCGGTATCAGACGGCAAAACTTCAATATTTTCGTCCTTACAAATCTTATCTCTTAGAAGATTCCAGCGGATTCCATCTTCAGCCATCTGGCTGTAAAACTGTTTCATTGCTCCGCTGTCCATTCCCGGGTGTTCTTTTTGGGCCTGTTCCAGCATCGATTCAACATATCCCTCAACCATCGATTTGGGCAATTCAATATTGTTCAGTTCGGCGAACTGCCGCCGGATCTCTTCTTTGCGCCATTTTCTGCGATCCATCTCTTTTTGCTGCGTTAAATCTTCCCGGATTTTTAGCCGCATTTCCAGAAGAGTTTCAATCCCGGGACCCTGCTTTTTGGCAAATTCATCATTTTCGGGCGGCAGAATACGCTCTTTAACCTCTTTGACCTTGCAGAGATACTTAATAGTTTGCCCGCGAAGCATTTCCGCCTGATAATCGGCCGGATAATTAACCGTCACTTCCTTTTCATCACCCACTTTGGTGCCGATTAGTTCATCCCGGAACTCTTTGATAGCCATGCCGCTGGAAAGGTCTATTTCGTTGTCATTAAATTCTTTTATTTTAACCGCATTGTTAGGATCATCAAGTTTGACCAGATCGACGATAAGAACATCATTCTCTTTGGCTTCACGGTCGACTTTACTGAGAACTGACTGTTTCTTTCGAAGATAATCAACTACTGCGTTTATTTCAGTGTCGCGAATTTCGATTTTTTCATCCGGAAGTTTTAATCCGTCATATTTTAGTTCACTGATTTCCGGGACAACTTCGATTTTGGCCGTATATTTTAAGGGCTGACCCTGTTTAAGTTCAAATTCGGGAATATCGGGTTGTCCGGCCGCTTTCAACTCCAACTCTTTTAGGGCCTTGGGATAACTGTCGGATATCAGTTCCTGAAAAACTTCGGCCTCGATTGACTGTCCATACATCGATTTGATGACATTCATCGGGGCTTTACCGGGCCGGAATCCTTTGATTTTTGCCTGCTTACGGAATTGGTCATAATACTTCGTAAAAGCGGCATCGACCTTTTCGACCGGCACCTCGACTTCGATTTCACGATTCAGGCCTTCGGATGATTTCAACTGCGATTTCAATTTCAACTCTCCATTTTTAACCTTTTATGCGAAAGGGGGGATTTGAACCCCCACCCTAAAAAGGACTGGATCCTAAATCCAGCGCGTCTGCCAGTTCCGCCACTCTCGCATCAGCGGCAAAATATACATTTTTCGGCATTTTAAGTCAAGGGCATAGCGAGCCTGATTAGTCACATCTTTAGTTTGTCTTTCTACATGTAAATTCATACATTTTGTTAAAATGTTATTTAAATAAAAATGATGCATAGTTTATGGACAATCAGACATACATCGGTATTGATTTCGGGATGAAGCGGATCGGGCTGGCCAAATCGGACCCGATGGGAATTATCGCCTCCGCCCTGAAAACTATCAGCTATGATTCGCTCAACAAGGCGATCGACGAAATTATCGGTATAATAGAAGAATATGAAGCGGCCGGCGTAGTGGTTGGATATCCGATTTCATTATCAGGCGGAGATAAAGGGGAACGATGCCGGATGGTTGACGGTTTTATCTCAAAATTCAAAGAAAAATATGACGGGCCGATTCATCTGATTGATGAGCGTTTTTCATCGAGTGAGGCGGAACGGATGATTCATGCGCACGGGAAAAAAATCGGACGAGATAAAGGACGGGTTGATCGCGCCGCCGCCGCGATTATATTGCAGAAATTTTTGGACAGCCAATAGTAAAGAATATCAGCATGAAATACCGATTATATGAATATCCGTTATACGGATTGGTGACACTGATTTTGATGATAATGGCGATACCGCTGGTCCTTATGATGCTTTTTATTTATTTGGTACGTTCAACAGGGGCGCCAATGAAATCGTTGAAATATCTGTTCGGGTTTATAATAGTCCTGCTGATCGTGGCGGCCACTTTTATTACTTATCAGCTTTACAAAACGTATGATATCGGTCCCGAAATCAGGTCAATCACAATTGTTGAGCATGATTCTTTCTCCTCGGTAACCGATAAACTGCAGCAAAATGAAATTCTTCACGGTCGGTATCTGTTTAAGTATGCCGCTATCGTGACTGGAGTCGATAAATCGCTGGCGACAGGCCGATATGATTTTAAAGGCAAAATCTCTCAGATGGATATTCTCTATAAATTAAAAAGACATGAAATCGCAACACTGATGGTGACTATCCCGGAGGGTCTGACTGTCTATAAGACGGCCGGACTATTGGCCAACGCGCTTCAAATTGACTCGGCTGCTTTCGTAAATCGTGCTTTCGACACTACTTTTACCAAATCGCATTATGATCTGGAAGGACTGGAGGGGTACCTTTTTCCGGAGACTTATCGATTGTGGTATGGTATTAAAATCGATGAAATAATAAAGATTATGGTCAATGAATTTACAAAAGAGACAGCCGATATTTTGGCACCGTTAAAGGAAGGCACGGGTTCGAGAAAGGCAATTGTTATTCTGGCCTCTATAATCGAAGCGGAGGCATATATTACCGACGAAAAAGCGCTGATTTCATCGGTCTATCATAATCGTTTACGAAAAAAAATGTTGCTGCAGGCTGACCCGACGGTGATATATGCCCTGGGCGGGCTGGATCGACCGCTGACAAAACGCGATCTTGATTTCGATTCACCGTACAATACCTATAGGTACAAAGGTCTGACACCGGGACCGATTAATTCGCCCGGTCTGGATGCAATCCGGGCGGCGGTCTTTCCCGAGCAAAGCGATTATTTCTATTTTGTTGCTGAAGGCGGCGGACGGCATGTTTTTTCAAGAACTCTTGCCGAGCATAATCGAGCCATCAGAAAGATAAAAAGAGACAAGAATCGGTAACAGATTTTACCGAATTTGGCAAAAATCCTGTCGACTTCATCCCATTTTCTGCCCAAAATATATACAGACTATTCTATCTGACTTGGCTGAAAATTTACTTTTCCGATAATTATTTAAATAAGGAGGGAATTAATGATTCAAAAAATTATGGTTCTGACAGTCGGATTGCTCTTCCTGATGGTCTCATTAGGTTTTGCCGACCAAGCCACGACAGTCAAAAAAACAACCGAGGTTGTTTATGTAACTAAAGAGCCACCTAAG
>CAZJLX010000367.1:0-3295 GCA_964546545.1 uncultured Ignavibacteriaceae bacterium
CGGATCTCTGCCAATTCGACATTTGCTTTGGCTGCCATGTCCTGACCTGAAGAACAGTTGCTCATGATACCCCTGACCTTACCTCATATTCTGATCCAAAGTAATCTGGTTTTTCTGGCTATGTCAACACGTTTCTGCTGCTTCAACGGGCGTCTGTTTCTACAGATTCCAAGCGGGAGATCATTTTGAAACGAAGAAGATGTTGCTGCTAGACAGCAAAAACGGTCGCAATTTGGTCGCAATAGGGTGTAAGTCCTTGTACTACAACGCGAGTATGGGGTTCGATTACCCCACCTCCATTAATATAATATTCATCTTATTATATAGACTGTATTAATAATGAGCGTGGTGTATGTTTTTCAAGTGCTTTTCAGTTGATATTCGGCATTAATAAGATGAGTTAAATAGCCGGAAATAATGTATGTGCCCTATTCGCAGGTTTCTTTTTATTCGAATTTTTCAAAAAAATGCCGGCACTTGTAAAATTTCAATTGACAAAGCGTCAATTAAGTGTATATTTAAATACATAGATTGTGAAAATTATCACAAGCCGGGGTGGCATGGCAGAATTTTCAAAATTCTTTCTGGGGTATAAAAATCTCCAAAACCTTCCGGAAAAACTCCAAAAGAACGGGTATCAACTCATCGGTCCAAGGATCAAAAATCAGGCCATCGTCTATGATTATATTAACAGTTTTGACGATTTACCGGTTGGTTATAACGATACACAGGAAAGAGGGCGTTATCGGATAGAAAAAACTGATGGTGCAGTCGTTTTTAATAATTATACTGTCGGTCAAAAGTCGATCAAACAATTTATATATTCAGCCTGTAAAACGATTCTTAAAATAGAAAATTCAAAAAAAGATTTTAGTTTTACAGGGCAGACTGATGAAATACCCCGATTGGCCATTATCGGGATGCGGGCCTGCGAACTGGCTGCTCTGAAAATTCTGGATAAAGTCCTGACTCAGGGTCCGTATGTTGACCAGATTTATCTTAAACTCCGAAGGAATATGTTTATTATAGCTGTCAATTGCGTTAATCCGGGTCAAACCTGTTTTTGCCAATCGATGAAAAGTGGTCCGAATGTCACCGATGGTTTCGATCTTGCCCTGACCGAAATCAACAATAAGGATGAACCGTACTTTATCGCCTGGCCCGGTTCCGACCGAGGATTAAAATTAATCCAGTCGCTTTCGACGACACCTGTTAACGACGAGCAATTATCGATTGAAAAGAAGGCGCTTGAAGAGGCCTCGGCGAAAATGGGGCGGTCGCTTTCAACAGATGGTATTGAAGATACTCTCTACCGTGAGTTTGATAATCCGTATTGGGAAGAAATTTCCGAAAAATGCCTGGCCTGTGGTAATTGTACCATGGTTTGCCCAACTTGTTTCTGTGTTGATTTTAAGGATGAAACCGATCTGAAGGGCGAGAATGCAGTGCGATTACGCAATTGGGATTCTTGCTTCAATCGGGAATTCTCATATATACATGGCGGCAGCATCCGCTATTCGGGCAAATCTCGCTATCGACAATGGCTTATGCATAAATTGTCATATTGGAGAGATCAATTTGAAACATCCGGTTGCGTAGGATGCGGTCGTTGTATAACCTGGTGCCCGGTTGGAATAGATATTACGGAAGAAGCTTCTCGCGTGTGCCATAAGACATAATAAATTTAATCTTGAGGTATCAAGATGGAAAATCTGAATCGTATCTTAACGGAACATCCCTTCCTTAGCGGAATGGATAAAAAACATTTGGAATTGCTTACCGGTTGTGCCTCCAATGTCGTTTTCAAGGCTGGTGAGTATATTTTTCGGGAAGGTGAAGATGCCGATTCGTTTTATTTTATCAGAAGTGGCAAAATCGTAATTGAAACCTTTGTTCCTCATCAGGGCGCGATTTTAATCCATACCCGTAACGCCGGCGAGGTCCTGGGCTGGTCATGGCTTGTTCCACCGTATAAATGGCATTTCGACGCCCGGGCCATTGAAGTCACTCGTGCTCTCGCCATGGACGGAAAATGCCTGAGGGGTAAATGCGAAGAAGACCATGATCTCGGTTATGAAATAATGAAACGTTTTAATCTGGTTATAGCCGAGAGAATTGAAGCAACGCGGCTGCAACTGATGGATATTTATGGAACAAATAATAAACGCTGATGGCGCGGGCCGGCCATTGGATCCTATGGTAATCAATCCATTTACGATAAAGAACGTTATCAAAGAAACATTTGATACTTTCTCTCTGGTACTGGAACCGAATCGTCAGAAAGTTATTGAGTTTCTGCCCGGGCAGTTCAATATGCTATATGTTTATGGTGTCGGTGAGGTGCCGATATCAATCAGCGGGGACCCTGTACAATCCAGGCAGCTCATCCATACTACACGGGCAGTCGGAACCGTAACCAAGGCGATGTGGCAATTGAAAAAGGGAGATTGCCTCGGTATCAGAGGACCCTTCGGAACTTCCTGGCCAGTTAATGAAGCCAGAACCAATGATATTATCCTGGTTGCAGGCGGAATTGGCCTGGCTCCTCTCAGGCCGGTTATCTATCACATCCTTAATAACCGGGCTGACTATGGTCAGGTTGTTTTGTTGTATGGTGCCCGAACACCGGAGGATATGCTTTTTGGAAAAGATTTGAAAAAGTGGGCATCTCGTTTTGATATGGAGGTTTTTATTACGGTCGACCGGGCTACCGGTTCCTGGCACGGCAATGTGGGTGTGGTAACGGCTCTTACGAGCAGAGCACCCTTTGATCCGCTGCACTGTACGGCTATGGTTTGCGGTCCTGAGATTATGATGCGTTTCACTATTCTCGAATTGCAAAAACGTGGGGTGACTGAAAAGAATATTTTTATTTCAATGGAACGCAATATGAAATGCGGTATCGGTTTGTGTGGCCACTGCCAGTTGGGATCATATTTTGTTTGTAAAAATGGACCTGTATTCAGATATGCCGAAATGAAAGATATATTCTTAAAGCGCGAGATGTAAAGATGGCAACAACAAAGAAAAAACCCAAACTGGCGGTATGGAAATTTGCGTCATGCGACGGGTGCCAATTATCTTTACTTGATTGCGAGGATGAACTTCTGGCTGTGGCCGATATGGTTCAGATAGCCAATTTCCCTGAAGCCTCCCGTGAAATAGTTAAAGGACCATACGATATTTCTTTGGTTGAGGGATCAATTACGACACCTCATGATGCCGAACGGATTCACAAAATTCGCCGCCAGTCAAAGTTGCTCATAACGATTGGAGCCTGTGCCACATCGGGGGG
>CAZJLX010000368.1:0-3278 GCA_964546545.1 uncultured Ignavibacteriaceae bacterium
GGAAGGCCCGGTCAGGTAATCTTCACCCTGAGCACTGACCCAGTCTATATGTTTCTGATATAATATAATGGCCGAGTCATATTCCTGATTACCCTGAAAGGCCCGTGCATAATAGTAGTAGATATCTTTTGGTTCGACCGGAATTGAAAGAACAATTTTAAAATTTTCCTTGGCATCGGCAAAGCCGTTAATAATCAGGTAGGACATGGCGGTTTCATAATAAGCCCGCCCATTGGTGCTATCCGGTTTATCGTGGGAAAGTTCAAAATATTTTTTATAGGATCCGATAGTCGCCTTATAATGTTTTACAGCTTCTTCACCTTGGGAAGACCGCGCCGCCTTATAGTAAATTCCACCTGCACTGAGCCATGCTTCGGCGTAGGTTGAATCCTTCTGAAGAACAATATTTAATTTTTCCAGGGCGCAGGTGTAATCCTTAAGCTCCAGACAGGCTTCCGCCCAGCGGAAATATACATCGCGCGAGGCGGTATCAAGCGCCAGCGCTTTTTCATAAGCCGAGATAGCCGATGGGTACACCTTCATGTAGAAGTTGGCGTCGCCTAAATTGAGGTAAATCTCGGCGTTGGTCGAATCTTCAAACTTGGCTTTGAGCAGTTCCGTATAGGCATCACTGTATTTCTCACGCGCTATCATAACCAGACCCATGCCGTTATAAAATTCGGCCTTCATATCTTTGGACTTTTTCAGTCCGCGCGAAAAATTCTCTTCGGCTTCGTCGACCTTATTCAGTTTTAGTTGAACCAAACCAAGTTGATATACCGCGGGCCAGAATTTCTTATCTTTTTCAACCGCTGTTTCAAACGATTTTTCGGCCTCTTTATACTGACGACGTTTGTAATGAATCTGACCCAATATATAATAATTATATTCCAAACTTGGACTTAAACTGATTTCCTTCTGAAGCAGTTCAATAGCCCGCACCGTATCCCCGCTATTCAGGGCATCGCTTATATCCTGCTTCATTTCCTGAGATATCAGCATCAAAGGAAGAATAAAAACTGCCAGAAGTAAGATCGCAGCAATCTTAAATGAGTCATTTTTCATTTGAAATCGCAAACCTGAGCCTCTCTTTCAACTTATGAAGTTTAATCGCCTATAATAGTGTAAATCATATAATTGTCAAGCCCTTTTATTATCAACTGTCAGCTCCATTTATACCGTCTTTAACCTCGTCAATTGACTTATATTTTCTTTTATATAATTTCAAGCGAAAAAGAAAATAGACTACCAGAAAAACCGCAATAATAACACGCGCCATAGGTGATAATGTAAGCGGCATAAACAGAACCACGTAAAATCCTGCCAACAATACCAATAGAGCCGATATCAGATTGATGATTTTATTTGGGCGCGCATGCGTCATCTTCGGTCACTCCTTTTATATTTATACAATTGGCGGCCAAATTTCTTCCATTATTCCCAACCAAACCTACGCTGCACTGGCCAATAATAGCCTCAATATTCGTGCCGTAACATTTTTTCTCTGACTAAGTTGCCACCCGTCAAACAAATAAGGCAATGTCTAAAATAAAAGAATCTCGGACATTACGCATATTTTGCGTTAAAAATTTCTAATAATTTCCGCCCCTACCATAAGATATTAAACCTCATCGATTTAATCGCTTCTTTTTTGTGCCTCCAAAGGAAGCCAATTTGCCACAATTCGTATATTTTTACTGGTATCAAAGATTAATTGCAGAGTCCCTTCATATTCAACGACTTGATTATGTAAATCTCTGGCCGGCAAAAAAAGCAGACGATTTATAACCATATCACAAATTTTGCAGGTTGACGATTTAATCGGAGAACGATAATTATATTTTCGAATATTACCCGATGTATCAATTGTTACGACGATGTCGAAAGTATCAATATATGAGGTTGGTTCCGAGTAATAATGTATTCCATTGGGTATATTAATCGGAATCGGCGGATTGATAATGGAATCAGGATATAATGAAGTCTCAACCCGCATATAATCAAATGGCATTTTTATCCCTACATTGCCTTTCGGAGGCCAAGTTACAGTCGGATATCGAATTCCATTAAATAGCCTGACGGTCAAATATAACGTACTTGTTTTGGTTTTGCCGCCATAAGATGCCGGTAAAAAATCTGTATATAAAACAAGTCGCGAAAAAAGATCCGCGAGCTGGTCGGCGGCCCCGGCATAATTTCGGAATTCGACATAGTTGCCCATTGAATCAAGTTCGATTTCAAAAACGGCGAAAAGATAATTTTTATCCGGAAGAGTGTCATTCATATAGAAATAATAGGCGGGAAACTTTTCTACCAATGGTATATCAAATCCATTAAGTTCAAGCGCCTTATTGATTAAACCCCTGTTTTTTTGGCAGGTATTGTCATCATAAGGCAATTCAAAGATTATACCCGTCCGGTTAAAGATTATTCTTGCCGGTAAAATAAACGGAATCGGAATATTCTCATATAAAGCCGGGTAAAAAGTGAGACTATTTAAAGATTTCGATACTTTATCCAGAAAATTCTTTCTGTTTTCCGGCTTAAAGCGCATCGAGTCAAGTTGCCCCTCCTGCGAGATAAAAAATACCAGGTCGATTTCTACCGGAATACTGCCGACCGGCAATTTATCCTCCGGTAAGAGCCAATTTTTATGTTTCAGGACCGGAAATTCAAGACCGAGGATTGAAAATTCCTCGCTATCAGCATCTGTCGCCAAACACAGCAGAATTATTATTATTGCAGCAATACTTCTTTTCACGATACGATTATAGACCGATTTTATTAATATGTCAATGTTGTCCTGAAAAGTTATACCAGATGGTTACGCGGCAGTTTCATTTCCCTTCTTATAGGCGGCGATAAATCTTGTCAAATCATCCTTGCCGAACAGATAAGTCCCCGCAATCATAGTAAATGATGCTGTCAATAAGACATCCGTACCAAGATAAATCCAGCGGTCCGGAGTCAATAAACTTTTTAATAGATATGATAAACCGGCCGACACGCCCAGCGAAAAAAAAGATAATTTAATCAGGTTAAAATAAAAGGCTGTCAGTTTAATTTTTAAAAGCGCTCGCATAACAAACGGAACCACCAACAGATATATAATTACTTGTGGAATTATTGTCCCGTAGGCCACGCCCACAATACCATATTTATGAATATGGGAATGGATTAAAGCAGAAAGGTATTACTAATAAAAATAAAGATAAATTTAATAAAAATTTTATTTATAGAACTTTTGATGAGAAGAAAATGTTAATATTAAACGCAGA
>CAZJLX010000369.1:0-3278 GCA_964546545.1 uncultured Ignavibacteriaceae bacterium
CAAGATTAAAATACGGCATGCGGGAATTTACAGAATTTTTATGGTTTTAGGCCAACAAAAAAGGCAGGAAAAAATCCTGCCTTTTGGATTTAAAAGATCGCCTGTCGGATTACTCGCTTTGGCTTGATTAATCTCTCTGCCCGAGCGAATCGGAACCGCGACCTACAACCGGGGCCTAAGTGTTTTAATAAGTAATTCCTTCCAATCAGTATCCGGATAAATAGAAATAAGCTCTATATTATTCGCGGCTGCCAGTATAGCCTTTTGCTCTGCCTTTTTTGCATATTTTCTAATATTCATAAGGCCAAAATACTCTATGAAGTATCTTTTTTGCTTCCATGTTATTTCCCAATCCGTACGATAGTTCGAATCGGGATATAGAACTTCCTTCTTATGACAAATTTTTAGGGAATATAAAAAATCATCAATGTCCTTTTCTACCAGTGACAAACAAACATGGCCATCATTTGCGAGAATCATAGTCCCTAATTTCATTCTTCGCGTTCCCCTTGGAAGGATTCCGGACTTAACCAATGCAGCAAAAAATGATCCAAAGTGATTTTTGAAAATATCTGGAGACCAAAGCCTGCATAAATGCTGAGTTAGGGCAATTATATTATTTCTATCTTTAAATATATAGTATAGTGAACTATAATCTTGAGGCGGTATTCTTCCTACGAAATCATATAGATTAAAGAGCCTATGTAACTGCTCTTCTTTAGAATCGGGAAAATCATTGCGGATTAATTTGTTTAAGCAATCTGGGCAAATGGATGCAAATATATTGACATGAATAATCGGTAGATACATCTGCTGAATTTGTAATTCGATTCTTTTCAGCTTATATTTTTTTTACAGATATCGCAATACTTAGCCTTTCCCATGTTTGTCAAAAAATCGATTAATAGAGTTTTTATATTATTGTTCCATTCTGCATGATAAGGTCTGCTTAAATAAAAACAATCCGTACAAAATAAAGGCGGATATTGCCGTCTGATAATATTGGGGTGAATGTCGACTATTCTTGTCCTATTAGAGCAGAGTTCGCAAGTAATAGTAATATTTTTTGTCTTTTCACAAGAAGTGGTTAATTTTTTCCTAATCTCTGGTAGTTCCATTGCTCTATTTTGAAAATAATACTCATAATATCTTATTTTACTAAACGAGATATTTTTTTGATCTTCAATGTCGGATTTAATGTCCGGGAAAAAAGCGGAATAAAGTATGCCATATTTTCTGACATATCTAATTAATATCTGATCACAAATAGAATCCCAAAAAGTATCAATTATATTTCTTTCACTTGCATAATTATCATCAGTGGTTGTGCGGTACCAACTATAATCAAGATTGTCAAAGTCTGGAGCAAAATAACTCATAATTTATCATTTTATGTCCATGAATAATTGCATTTATATGATAGCTGAGATTTGATTATATAACAACAAAAAAGGCAGGAAAAAATCCTACCTTTAAATATATCGAATGGTCTGTCGGGTTTCTCGCTTTGGCTCGATTAATCTCGCCTCGCTCGGAACCGCGACCTACAATTATTCCTTTTTCTCTTCCTCTTCGGTCGGGGCCTCTTCGGCTTTGGCCTCTTCGGTTGCTCCCGCTTTTACCTCTTCGGTCTTGGCTTTTTCTTTTGGTTCCTCAGCTTTGACTTCTTCATCCGGTTTAGCTTTAGCTTTGGGCTCTTCAGCTTTAATTTCGGTTTTGGGCTCTTTCTTCACTTTATCCTCAACCGGTTTGGCCTTAGCTTTTGCTTTCGGTTTTTCGGTTTCGATAATCTCTTTTTCCTGTTCTATAGCCGCGTTTTTATCATCCAGCTTTTCTTCGATACGCGCCGATTTGC
Source organism: uncultured Ignavibacteriaceae bacterium (assembly GCA_964546545.1). Lineage (GTDB taxonomy): Bacteria > Zixibacteria > MSB-5A5 > GN15 > PGXB01 > CAZJLX01. Next base: position 1,856 of record CAZJLX010000369.1, read on the forward strand.
CGGTCAGGCCGCGCAGATAGTACAGCTTGGCGCGCCGAACCTTACCCATGCGAATCCGCTCGATCTTCGAAAGATTGGGTGAATGAAGCGGGAAAACACGTTCAACACCGATTCCGGCCGATATTTTGCGAACCGTGAAAGTTTCATTGGTACCGCCGCCGCGACGACCGATAACCGTGCCCTGGAATACCTGAATTCGTTCTTTGTCACCTTCTCTGATTTTCACATGGACTTTAACCGTATCGCCCGATTTGAAGGGGGGAACTTTACCTTTCATGTAGCCTTTTTCAAGCTGTGCAATCTGTCTCATCGATCTATCCTTTGCTAATCGTTATTTTCTATATCGCCGGTTATTTCCAGGCTATTAATATATTTTAATTCTTCATCATCCAATTCAATTTTTTCCAGTAGTTCCGGGCGGTTCTCAAACGTCTTGTCTAGCGACTGCCGCCGTCGAAACTGTTCTATCAATCTGTGGTTACCCTCCAGAAGTGTCGAAGGTACTTTCAAACCTTCAAACTCCTCAGGACGGCTGTAAACCGGAGCGCCGAGAAGTTTCTCACTGTGCGAATCGGACAAAGCCGATTCGAAATTGCCCAGCACCCCCGGGATCAGTCTTGTCACCGCGTCGATCATCACCGCTGCCGCCGCTTCACCGCCGGTCAAAACGAAATCGCCGATTGACACCTCATCGATTTCAAACAGAGCCAATATCCGTTCATCGACGCCAAGATAATGCCCGCAGATAATCGTCAGCCGTTCCAGAAGTGAATATTCAACGGCCAGCGGCTGATTGAATTGCCTTCCCGCCGCCGATGTCAGAACAATCCGTTCATTAGGTGCCGTCTTTTTTCCATATCCCAGCGAATCGAGGCAATTGTACAGCGGCTCGACCAGCAGTACCATCCCGCCGCCACCACCATATGGTTTATCATCGGCGGTCTGATGTTTATCAACGGTGTAATCCCGCAGATTGATTATTTGTATGTCAAAGAACCCGTTTTTCAAACCCCGGCCGATTATCGACTGTTTTAAAACCGATTCAAACCAGTCAGGGAAAAGAGTGACTATTTCAATCTTCATCCGGCGAGTCAAATATCCCCCCCGGCGGATTTATAGTAATCACCTTTTTTTCAATGTCAACCATCTTAACAAACTTGTCAACCACCGGAAAGAGACATTGTCTACCGTCTTTTGTTTCTATTACCCAAATATCATTCGCCGGGTAATGCTCCACTTCGACCAGCCGCCCCAATTCCTCTCCGTCGCTGCTTAGCGCGCGGCAGTCAATCAGGTCAAAATCGTAATAGCTGCCCTCCGGCAGCTCACGCAACTGATCTGACATAATATAAATGTACTTATCAGTCAGTTGTGCCGCTTCCTCCGGGCTGTTGACTCCTTCTACTATTGCCGTCGGCCGTCC
>CAZJLX010000370.1:0-3277 GCA_964546545.1 uncultured Ignavibacteriaceae bacterium
GTAATCGGATGAGAACGCCCTCCAGAGGATTTCATCTTTGGAGAAAAAGCCGGAAAAACCGGGAATGCCGCTAATTGCCAGCGTTGCGATTAAAAATGTCCAGAATGTTATCGGCATATATTTTTTCAGACCGCCCATCGAACGCATATCCTGCTGACCAGTCATAGCATGTATGACCGAGCCGGAGCCAAGGAACAACAAAGCTTTAAAGAAGGCGTGAGTCATCAGATGAAATATACCGGCGCTGAAGGCGGCCACGCCGCAGGCAACAAACATATATCCAAGCTGGCTGACTGTGGAATAGGCCAGCACTCTTTTAATATCATTTTGAGCCAGAGCGATTGTCCCGGCCAATAAGGCGGTCGCCAGACCGACAATAGCGACTACTGCCAGCGATGTCGGCGCCAGCATATAAAGCACGTTGGAGCGGGCTATCATATACACACCGGCGGTAACCATGGTCGCGGCATGAATCAGGGCCGAAACCGGCGTCGGCCCTTCCATCGCATCGGGCAGCCAGACAAACAGCGGAATCTGCGCCGATTTACCGGTTGCGCCTAAAAAGAGCAGCAATGTCACGGCGGTTATTAATGTACCACCGGCCACAAAAAGGTGCGGCGCCTGTTCAAAAACGGTTGAGAAATTAAGCGAACCGACCTGCCAGAAGATTATAAAAAGTGCCAGAAGGAATCCGAAATCGCCAATCCGATTGACGATAAAGGCCTTCTTACCGGCATCGGTGGCCGATTTTTTCTCAAACCAGAAACCGATAAGCAGGTAGCTGCATAACCCGACCCCTTCCCAACCGACAAACATCAAAAGATAATTGTCGGCCAAGACCAAAAGCAGCATCGAAAAAACAAATAGATTGAGATATGTAAAATAGCGGCCATAACCTTTATCGTCATGCATGTAGCCGATTGAATAAACATGAATTATAAGGCTAACACCGGAGACCACCAGGACCATCACCGCCGACAGCGGGTCGAACAAAAACCCGAAATTTACATGGAACTGTCCCGAAGGTATCCAGCTAAAAGCCACCGACTCGATAACCCGTGCCGATTCAGGAAGAGATAAGAGGTTGAAGAAATATTTAACACCAAAAATAAATGAGAGCAAAACTGAACCACAGCCAATGGTAGAGATGACGCTCTTGGGCAGCCGTCCCAGTAACAGGCCGTTAATCAGAAATCCAATCAACGGAAAAAGCGGAATTAAATACAATGGCTGTTCCATTATTTACTTCTTTTTACCCTCTTACCTTTTCAGTAAATCGTATTTGTCAATATTAATGGATTCCCGGTTGCGGAAAAGCATTAATATAAGCGCCAGTCCAACTGCCGCTTCGGCCGCGGCCACGGTTAAAACTATAAAAACAATCACATGGCCGTCGACATTGGCGTGCATCCTCGAAAATGTTATAATGGCCAGATTGGCGGCGTTTAACATCAATTCTATCGACATAAACATTTTTATCAGGTTTTTTGAGATCAAAACACCGGCGATACCGACCGTAAAAAGCAGGGCGCTGACAATCAGGAAATGCTCATATGAAATCATCAGACATCCCCTTTCGCACGATCTGACTTTTCTTTGCGGGCAATAATGACCGCGCCGACAATAGACACCAAAAGCAGAATAGATGTCAGTTCAAACGGAAATAGGTACTCGCGAAAGAGCCGCGTGGCGACCATCTCAACCGAACCGAAATTATCCGCCAGGGTCGATATCGCCTGCCCACCGATACGAGATACGACCAATTGCCTGATAATAATCGCCGCTTCCATAAAAAATATCAGCACCAGACCCAGTTTGGCGGCGCGCCCCAGGTTGGATTGCTTTTCGTCGAAATGTTCGCCGCGCAAATTTAAAAGCATGATAACAAACAGGAACAGCACCAAAATGGCGCCGGTATAAACGATTACAAGCAAGGCGCCGACAAACAGCGCCGATAATTGGACATACAATATCGCCTGAGCCACCAATGAAACAATCAGATACAGCACCGCCGCCACGGGGTTACGCTGACTGACCATCATGGCTGCACCGCCGAGGGCAAAACCGGCCGCGAGATAGAATATGATTGTTTCCAGCATCATCGGCTAAAATATCCTCCGGACGGCACGATAAATCTTTTTAAACGGTTTCTCTTTTGGTCTGTTAGCCAGCATTTGTTCTTTAGTATATATAAAGCTGTTGCGATTGTCATCTGAAAATTCATACTCATGCCCGAGGAAGATCGCCTCTTCGGGACAGGCTTCTTCACAAAAGCCGCAGAATATACAGCGTAACAGATTTATCTCATAAATTTTAGAGTATCGCTCCCCTTTTTCATTTTCGGCCGGTTCCATATAGATGGCATCGGCCGGGCAGGCTGCGGCGCACAATCCGCAGCAAACACAACGTTCGCTGCCATCCTCGTACATTTCCAGATAGTGCTTCCCTCGATAACGCGGCGCCATATCCTTTTTGACTTTGGGATATTGCAGTGTAACCGGCTTTTTAAAGAGATGCTTGATAGTCGTATAGAAGCCTTTGGGAAGCGCCAGAAATACTGTCTGAAAAATACCTTTAGCCATTTCTATACCCTGTAAAAGAAGGCGGTTACCAGAACATTCAAAAGCGCAAGCGGAAAGAGGACTTTCCACCCAAAACTCATTAACTGATCATAACGGAAACGGGGCAATGTCCCACGCACCCAAATATAAAAGGCCATAAACAAAAAGACCTTGATACAAAACCAAACCACCGGCGGCAAAATTGGACCCTGCCAACCCCCGAGAAAAATAGTCACGACCACACAGGCGCCGGCAATCATATTGGCATATTCGCCGATAAAAAACATCGAGAAACGAAGCGAGGAATATTCGGTATTGTAGCCGCCGACCAGTTCCGATTCAGCCTCGGGAAGATCAAACGGATTCCGGTTGGTCTCGGCCAGGACACAGATAACAAAAAGTACAAAACCGACCGGCTGTCGAAATATAAACCAGCTAAAAAATGTGCTTTGCTGTTCAACCAGTTCTCGAAGCGATAAAGTCTGCGCAATCAGTAACACGCCGATGATCGACAGACCATATGCGATTTCATAAGATATCATCTGCGCCGAAGATCTAATACCACCCAGAAGCGAATATTTCGATCCGGATGACCAACCGGCCAGAACAATACCATATACTCCCAACGAAGTAACCGCAAAAACATATAAAATTCCGATATTCAAATCTGAAATGACCATGTCAATCTGGTATCCGGCAATCGTAACCTTATCTCC
>CAZJLX010000371.1:0-3273 GCA_964546545.1 uncultured Ignavibacteriaceae bacterium
GACCGGAATCGAAAAAATAATCGAAGTTCCATAAGGCGAAGGGGATCAGAGTCAGAATAAATCCGACCGACATTGAGATAAAAACGGTTAACAGGCCGGCTGTTTTGTTTTTGGCATAATAGCCAAAAAACAGAATATAAATCAGAAGGACTATTCCCCGGGTGGAAAGAAGAAATCCTCCAAGAAGCCCAAGAATAATTTGCGTTTTGCGATTAGATGAGTCATAATATTTCATATACAAATGCAGGTAGAGCAGGACAAAAATCATGTTGCTGAAAAGTTCGCTGCGGGTCAGCAGTTCGAATAAAAAGGCGGGCGATAAGAGCAAAAGCAAAATAATCCGATATTTTTCGAAGGCCTTTTTAGAAAAGCTGTCATAGACTATCCAGGCGAAAATCAGAAAAGAGAATATCTGCATCAGGCCAATATCGCCCAGAAAATAAAAGGGCATCGCCAGAATAAATAGAAAGGGGAAACCGGAGGGGCGGTAATCTGTCAGATACGGAAACTGGCCGCCCAAAAGGTTGTCGAGCCAGCTTTTAATCGCCGGCATACGACCGACGGCGATTTCGGCCGGATTGACCTGTCGCATCAAAATATACAATGCTATTGCAAATATTATTACTGCGGCGAAATAAAGCCGGTCGGATACAAGCGAAGCAAAAAGATCTTTGGTCCAGTACAAAATAGCGATGACAATAAAGCCGATGACCATATAGCCGAGAGCGATAAGCATGGGGGATGTCAGGCGGTCAAAGGAATATTTGTAAACAAAAAAGGCATTTATAAAAAGATATAAAAATATCAACATTGAGACCTGAATCGAACGGCTGTTTTGTTCTTTTGGCATAGTGCTTATATATCCGTGTTAAAAGAAATACCTGATACCGATGGCTCCGTTCCAGTCAAGTTCACTGTCGGGCAATAAATCGAGAATCGGGACTATTTCCATAAATATATCAAGCGATACTGTGGGGAAGATATAAGCCAGGCCGATCGGGATCCGGACGCCGACCTGATCATCTTTGTTGTCGTCGATAAATTTAATCCGCCCGCCGATGCCGATATAAAACGGCATCTGTCCCCGATTGACTTTAATCGTCGAAAAATTATGCAGAAGATAATCGGCATGAAGATGCAGCGATCCATGTTTACCCAGCGACCAGGCCATGGCCCCGTCGATGGCCCCGCTGCCTGAGGTCCAGTTTTTAAAACAGATGCCGGTCGGTTCACCGAGTATTACGCCAAGACCGAAATTTCCTCCGTAGGTCGAGGCACAAGAGAAAAGCAAAATAAAAATAACTATACTCAGAAATATCGATGTTTTCATAATCAGACCCTTTATTTAATGTCTTTAAATGAAGAAGCTAGGCGGTTTTTTGCCATGTGGCAATTGAAAATTGAAAGAGGCTTGAAATTTTATTTTTTTAATTCTATATTTATTATAATAAATATTAAGCGGGGATTATGACAAAAGAGTACATTATCAATAATGGAGGTGTTCTATGCAGACTTATATTTTGATGACCAAACTGTCGCCCGAGGTTTCAAAACAGATGAAAGATCGGGCCAAAATCGGGCGAAGCTGGCTTGATCAGGTCAGGGAAAAATGCCCCGAAGTGAAATTTGTATCGCACTATGCTTTACTGGGCGGATTTGATTTTATGGATATTTATGAAGCGCCGGATGCGGAGACGGCGGCGAAAGTGTCGATGATCAGTCTGGCCAGCGGCGCTTTTGAGGCGCAAAGCTGGACCGCGATTCCGTATAAGCGTTTTGTCGAACTGACGGAAGAAATATAGTAGATTTTATTAAATTCTTTTCTTTAACGCAACTTTCCGGTTGAAAATTCGGTCTAAAAATATAGGTGATTTTAAAAAGGCCGGAGGAAAGAGGGATGAAAAAGTCGTTATTCATTTCGTTCTTAATTATTTTAATGTTTTTTAGCCTGTCACAGGCAGCATCGTTTGGCCTGACAGTGCAACATCATGGAGTAAGTTTCGGGAATTCCCGGATTCTTACCGGTATCAGGATTAATATGGTCGACAAACATGTTCGACGGGTGAATGGATTCAATTTAACCCTCTGGGTACCAAAGGACAACCCCCGTTTTACCATGAATGGTCTGGCGGTCGGTTTGATTGCCCCGGCGGCGGAAAAATTAAACGGAATCGGTTTCGGCTTGATCGGTGTAGCTGGTGATGAAATCAACGGTTTGGCGATGGGTGGTATTGGGGTTGGGGCCGATCATATCAATGGCCTTGCTCTGGGTGGTCTGGGTGTCGGCTGTGACGATTTGAACGGCGTTGCTTTTGGTTTGCTGGGCGTGGGCGCCGATGATATAACAGGTATTTCAATCGGCGGTCTGGGGGTCGGCGGAGATAAACTGAGGGGTATCATGTTTGGTGTTCTCGGTGTCGGGGGGGATAAACTCAGTGGTATCATGCTTGGCGGCCTCGGTGTCGGCGGCGATGTACTTAAGGGTATTATGATTGGCGGCCTCGGAGTTGGCGGTAATAAAGTCAGTGGTCTGGCAATTGGTGGCCTGGGAGTTGGCGGTGATGAGATTAAAGGCGTATCGATTGGCGGTTTGGGAATCGGCGGTAATTCTGTAGAATACTTTTCATTTGCACTCGGAATCACCGGAGCGTGTTATATCGGCGGAGTTAATATAGCCGGTTTGTATATGAAGGGTGAGGAGCTTAAGGGTCTCAAGATTGCCGGTTATTGCCGGGCGACCGATGAGATGAATGGTGTTTCGATTGGGCTTTTAAATAATGCCGATAATCTTAGAGGTTTTCAGATAGGTTTGATTAATATCGCCAAGAATAACAGTTGGCCGTTTAAGGTGTTGCCGATTCTGAATTTTCATAAGTAATAGTCTACAATTCGCATTTGCACTTTCTGCCGGAAAGGGCTTCTGAATAATCTTAATAAATTAAAACAGATTGCCATCTATTTGCGATTGACTAATTCTTTCGTATTATTTATTGAATTAATGATGAGTAATTGGAAAAAGAAATTAAAAGCAGATCCGACCGATTGGTTGATGGCCGGCGAAGACCCATCGATACGTTATTTTTTATTGACCGACCTGTTGGGGTACAATAAAAGAAATCCGGATGTCAGGCAAGCCCAAAAAGATATTATGACAAACGGAGCAGTGTCTAAAATTCTGGCCAAACGGAATAAGAACGGCTATTGGGGCAAACCGGAACAATTTTATTCGTATTCCAAATACAAGGGGACAGTCTGGACATTACTGCTTTTGGC
>CAZJLX010000372.1:0-3264 GCA_964546545.1 uncultured Ignavibacteriaceae bacterium
TTTTTCCATACAATAATATTAATATCAATATTAATTAATTTAATATATATTTGCATTTTTATCAAACATTATTTATAATATACCGTAAATATAGTAATATTATTAATAATGGAGATTAAATGGCACAAGATTGGCAAATATTGACCCGGATGACCGGTGGAGAAGAGATAACTATCGAGCGGGTCAGAATTATTGAAAATAAAATAGCTATTGAAGGCGAATTCGAACTTCCGCCTCTCGCTCGATTAAAATCTGAGGATCAGATATTCGCCGCTGCTTTTTTACGCTGTCATGGTTCGATAAAGCAGATGGAACAGCTCTTCGGGGTCAGCTATCCGACCATTAAAAATCGCCTCAATAAAATTTCAGAGCAGCTTGACTGTGTTAAAATCGAAGCCCAACCGGAGCAAAATGAAGTTCTGGCTCAACTAAGTAAGGGCGAAATCGATGTTAATGAAGCACTTAAACGATTAAAAAAATAACTGACAATAACCTCAAGATGAAGAGGCTCAAATGCCGGGAAACAATCAGCTGATTTTAAAATTATTATCGGAGCGGCGAATCACGGTCGAAGAATCGCTGATTTTGCTGAATTCCAACTCTGATTCTCATCAAAACCTGATTGACAGACTAAAACTATATCTATCAGGATTATTCTCAGAACATAGGAAACATATTTCCAATTTTGAGCAAGTACAATCGCAGATTTTGATAAAAGATAATTCTGTTGATTTTATCAACCCGTTTAATTGATGGAGATAATTATGTCGAACGAACGAAGACAGATATTAAGTATGCTGGCCGAGGGGAAAATTACTCCCGATGAAGCCGAAAAACTGATCAGCGCGGTCGAAAACAACACCGATCGGTCAAAAGGATCGCCTGAGACAAACGGCGATACCACACTGCCAAATAAAAAAGTAAAACATCTCTGTATCAGGGTACAACCCAAAGCGGGCGGCAACGCCAAAGACAAGGTCGATATAAAAGTCCCAATTCAAATTATCCGCGCCGGAATGAAACTCGGGGCGATTCTTCCCGGCAATGCCAAAGATAAAGTCAATGATGCCCTCAAAGATAAAGGCATCAACATTGATTTAAACGATCTCAATAATGATGCTCTGGATAATGTTTGCGCTTCGCTTTCTGAATTGTCCATTGATGTCGATGATGATAAAGAGTCGGTCAGAATATTTTGCGAATAAATTGTCTATTGACAGCCGAAGTTTGATCGATCACTTCGGCTGTTGATATCAATATTCTCCTGACAATTCACCGATTATTCGAACTTTGCAGGTATCCCGGTTCTTAAACTCTCAAAATCCGTATTTTTTATTTTATTATGAACAAAGGCCTTATAAACCTGTTTAACTCAATAAATGAAAAGATTTTAAGATCCACATGACGGTAAAATGATTTGTCTCCATGCCGATAAATTTAATATCGGCTTAATATAACAGCAAGGTTGCATATATAAGAAAAGTTGATTAAAATGGGAATAAAGAAAACAGGTAATAAAGCGGAAGATACAAATATTCAGGTGACTCCATTCCAAATCAAGGACTGCGCGCTTATTGTAAAAATCAGCGACCTCCTGCCGGTCATAAACTTACGAGAATTACGGGAACGAATTTCGGCTGCTCCGGCCGATGCGCTTTATTTTCATTTTTGCGAATCGGTATTAAGACCCTCATTCGATGACCCTGAATTCCATAATGATTTTGCCATCTGGGCAAGACGCTCTCTTCATGACCATATTCTGGCTGAACGACTGGAAAATATTGATCCATATTCGTTCCCAACGATGAATGAATTACGCAAGGAGTTGCTGGAACTGATAGAAGATAGACTCAGCGAATCAAATCAGCATACCTGGGTTTCGGAAGATAGCGCTTTTTATTTTCATCAGGCAACCACGGTCGTTTTTGACACCAGTCAGACAATCGATGCGCCTGAAGATATCGGCAAGGCCGTCGCCTTGATGACAACCAGTTCACTCTATTATCACTTCTGGGAAGCGCGCCGCCGTACTCCGGGCGGCCTCGATGATTTCTCGGTCTGGCTTGGCAATTGGAATGATCGCGGACAATTATTAATCAACGCTTTTGAGCAGATCGACTTTTTCTTTATGAGTCTGAGGGAACTTCAGGCCAGACTTTGTCATGTTATCCGAGATATTTTAAATAACGGAGTAACAAAATGAGCCGTCCATTACTGAAAGATTATGAACCGATTGTCGGGGCGGCCGTTCTAAATCAATTAGGTCAGTTAGCCGGTAATCTCCAAGGATTAAAGGTCGTTCATGTAAATTCCACTAAACAGGGCGGTGGGGTAGCCGAGATTTTATCCTGGATGATACCTTACATGTGCGAACTTGGAATCGATGCTTCATGGGAAGTGATCGAGGGTAATGAACGCTTTTTTAATGTTACCAAGAGGTTTCACAACGGCCTACAAGGAAATCAGGTACATCTCTCCGAAGATTTGTTAACAGCATACGAAAAAACCAATCAGAAAAATGCTGAAAGACTTCGGCCGATTCTCGAAGAAGCCGATGTCGTTTTTATTCATGATCCCCAACCTGCGATGCTTCTGAATTTATGTCCCAATCGTCGCGGTAAATGGATCTGGCGCTGTCATATTGATGCCAGTCGCCCCTACCGACCGGTTTGGAAATATCTCCGGCCGATTATCGAAAATTATGATGCCTCAATATTTTCGATGTCGATTTTTTCCAGAACCCTGCCTCATCCCCGTTTCATTATTGCTCCATCAATCGATCCGCTCTCCGAAAAAAATATCGAGCTGCCCCGGAACGAAATAAAGGCAATATTCGAAAACTATGATCTCGATCCCGATCGGCCGATTTTGACCCAGATATCCCGCTTCGACCGTTTCAAAGACCCCCTCGGAGTCTTATACGGTTATCACCTTGCCAAACAGTTTTCACCGATACAATTACTTCTGGCCGGAGGTGGCGCCGATGATGATCCGGAGGGAGCAGAAGTTCTATCCGAGGTGAAACGGGCCGCTAAAGATGACCCGGATATACATATATTACTATTGCCGCCGGATGCTCACCGAACGATTAACGCTCTTCAAAGATGTTCCGATATCATCGTCCAGAAATCGACCCGGGAGGGCTTCGGTCTGACCGTAACCGAGGGATTATGGAAGGGCAAACCGGTCCTCGGCGGATATGTTGGCGGAATCATTCTGCAGGTAATCAATCACCATACCGGTTTTCTGGTCAATACACCCGAA
>CAZJLX010000373.1:0-222 GCA_964546545.1 uncultured Ignavibacteriaceae bacterium
TCCAATTGTATCATCATCGCTGTCTGTTTGATTCGTATTGGATGTAGTAATACAATTATCGCAGCTGTCGCCGAAACTGTCAGAATCATAATCCTCCTGCAGCGGGTTTATATCCAGATAGCAGTTGTCGCAATAATCACCGATTGCATCACCATCAAGATCACTCTGTGGCGGATTAGGTACAGTCGGACAATTATCGCATAAATCACCGAAGCCATCGTT
>CAZJLX010000373.1:232-3262 GCA_964546545.1 uncultured Ignavibacteriaceae bacterium
CTGGTCCGGATTGACCACGGTCGGGCAGTTATCATAACTATCCGGAATTGAATCGCCGTCGTAATCGTAAGATAATGCGGCCGCATAATTCATAACTTCATTATAAATCTGACTCGTACCGGAATATGATTCGCCATTCGTCAGAACAACGGCGCCGATATTTTCCTCGACACAGAAACCATAATAAGTGCTGACCCCCTGATCGCCGCCGCCGTGTCCCCACACCCAGCGGCCGCCTCTATTTTCTCGAAACCAGACCAAGCCGATACCGGAATAAATTTCGGGATACTGAATCGACCGCATAAGTGCTATCGTGGCACTGTCTAGAATCCTGACCGAATCGTAAACACCATATTCTTTGAAGGCTATCAAGTGCCGGGCCAGTTGTAATGAACTGGTGCGTAGTGCGCCGGCCGGATAATCGGCATAGCTGAAATGTCCCAGCGGCTCATAACCGAAACCGCCGTAATGATACGGCATAGCCATCTTATTCGTATCCAGATCGGCTATAAAAAACGAGGTTTCGTTCATACCCAGCGGATTGAATATTGAATCGGCACAGTACTGGTTAAACGGGATCCCGGAAATTGCATAAACCAGATAACCGATCATAACAAATCCATGATTGCAGTATTCAAATATTGTCTCAGGCTGCCAGGCATGAAAATTTTTAACCGAGTCATAGTAGACACCCCCCGGCAAAAAATAACCGGCTACATATTCATCAAGGGGAATCGGTGAATCACCCTGACAATATGTGGAATTCATCACATCCCAGTTGTCATCAAGGTTTGACGTATGCGCCATCAATTGTCTGAAAGTTATCGGTAATTCGGGAAAGTAAGGATTATAAATATTTATCGGCATATAATCGTTGATATCATCATCAAGGGCGAATGCACCATTCTCCCACAGTTGCATCAAAGCCGAACCGGTTATTGTCTTTGATATCGAGGCCATCATAAAAATCGTGCTGTCAGTCGTTTCAATCCATTTTTCGCGATTGGCGTAACCGTATGAGCCGCTCCAGATTATACTGTCTCCCTTTATCGCGCAGGCCGAGACACCAGAGATATGATAATTATTCATTCTTTCGACTATATAATCATCCAATGTAGACTTATCGGTTTGTTGACCCAAATTCGATCTGTCGTCATATTTTAAATCAGGCGTCACTCCCTCAAAAAGGCGATAGGTCTGTTTTTGCGATGTCGTTTCCGTCTCGGCTGACCTGGCGGTTTGATAAAATAAAAGAACGGAGTAAAAAATTAAAAAACAGATAAAAGAAAATATAATGTTACTCAAAACCCAATACCACCTGTTAGCCTTTAAAACCATGATAATTTCCTTTCTAATCCTGATTTAAATTTGCAGCGGGCGGTATATTTTGGGTGGTAGTAGCTCTCTATTTAATTTAAAGGATAACTACGATGTGTCAAGGAATTATTATATATGGTCTCAGATTTAAATTTATGGCGCACTGCAGTAGGATTTTTCATGATCATGACCGAAAAAAACAGGGGTCGGGTTGCTCAAATCGGCACTTATGCCCTTTAAAGATTCTGATTGAGGCCCGGCCCCTTATATGGCAGATTTTTGTCTACCCAAAATTACGATTCGGTTCTTCTTTTGTTCGGATTATTTTATCATCCCAGCCAAAGAATAGATGGGATGATACATAATAAAATTAGGCGCACAAAATGCGCCCATCAAGATCCAGTTTCTCAGATATAAATTATACAGGAGATTATATCAACTCCCCGGTCCTGGTTTTTTCATCCATCAGGCGGCAGCCCTCCATCAGGATAGATTCATTCGACTGATCATTATTCGGCCGGGGAAGTTCTTCGACCGTTACCGGCAGGACTACCCAAGCACCCTCCGCCCAGGTTATACCCTCATAGACAGCCTCGGCGCCGGTTAGTTCGTTTTTTTGGGCAAATATTATATTACCCCGTTCGAGATATATCAAAAGTTCCGCCTGCTCCGGCTCGTTATTCTTAATCGAGATTTTGACCGTTTTTTGACTGGGACCGAGTGCCTGTAGAAGATCGATTAAATTCATATCGGCCAGTCGGCCCTTGGCTCCAACCGTATTTTCTTCCATGTTGGCGCGCGACTTGTTCTGAATTTTTATCCGGTCAAATTGTTTTTTGATTTTCATCACCAGAACATCAAGGTTATCCTCAAGCACGATTATATCTTCAAAGCCAAGTTCAAAAAGCTCGGTCAGGCCGGCATCGGATGAATCTTCGGTCAATAAAAATGTCGGCGTCGACTGCAGATCAATTCCGTCATTTTTTAAATCATCCACTATGGAATAGACGCTTTTTTTATCTTTTGGTAAAGCCAGCAACAGAATTTCGGGCCGACGACGATTAAAAAGTTCCAGCAGAGTCTGTCTTGAATGCGGCGCCAGCATTTTAAAGCCTTCATTCTCCAGTCGGAGTACCAGGGCCGGAAGTCGATAGCCCGATTCGCTGTATAGCATTATCTGTCCGGCATTGTATGATGTTTGTGAGTCGAGCAGTTTGCTTTGGATCAATTCAATAAACGGCTCGACGATCTCAGGAAGCAGTAATTTTCCGGCCGAATCTCTGAGTTTCTTCCTGACAACATCGAATGTATCAAGTTTAAGATCTTCATCCGTTGTCACCGTTTTACAGAACAGGTCGCAGATTGTCAGGATGTTACCGCCCAGAATTTCGATTGGAAGATAGTCGGCGTAACGGCCTTCGATTTCTTTGTACATTGACTGAAGCATGGCCACAATAACCGGCGGGAAATTCAACGATGACAACAGCTTCGCTGAATATGAAATGAGCTCAATTTCACTTTTTATCTTCTGATTATCATAATAATAATGCGCCAGATCATGAACATATGCGGCGGTCGTAATGGCCAGGCGATCCTTGGGTGACAGCTTTAGTTTATCACATAACCGGCCGGTATAATGCCCAACCCTGGCACCATGATTCTGCGATTCCTTTATCTTGATATTTAGAAGCGAGGTGAATATTTCCAGAATTT
>CAZJLX010000374.1:0-3262 GCA_964546545.1 uncultured Ignavibacteriaceae bacterium
GATTTCCTTATAGTCAGCCACCAAATTTCCTTATTTTTTCAGCTATCTCGCCGGCCAATCGGTCGAGAAGTCTCATCGGCAGACCGATTACATTATCAATGTTTCCTATGACCCTGTCAACCAAAAAAACCGTCTGTTCCTGTATTCCATAGGCTCCGGCCTTGTCCATCGGTCCACCGCTATTAACATAATCCCGGATTTCCCGATCGGACGGGCTTTTAAAATAAACGTCGGTCTGTTCACAACCGCTTACCAAATTATTACCACTATCACCAAGCGCAATCGCCGAGCAGACCGTATGTTTCTCTCCGGCCAGGGCGGAAAGCATGGAAAAGGCATCATCCGGTGATGACGGTTTACCGAGTATTTTTCCTTTCAGAACTACGATAGTGTCACAGCCAAGAGCCATCTCATTTTCCATTATTTTACTGCGGACGGCCTCAAATTTGTTTTTGGCCAGATTTATGGCGGTTTTTTCCGGAGACAAAACTGAATTTATATCCTCATTTATATCCGGAATAATCTGGCGAAAAGAATAACCGGCTTCGGTTAACAGGCGCACCCGCCGAGGCGATCCTGAGGCCAGAATTAATCTATAATCAATTAATAATTTATCAAGATTATTTAATTTCATCATTATCTAACATAATCGTGACCGGCCCGTTATTCAACAACTCAATTTCCATTTTGGCGCCAAATATACCCTGTTCCACTTTCAATCCCGATTTTTTAAACTCGGCAAGCAGTCTATCATAAAAAAGACTGGCCTCGTCCGGCGGCATACTTATATCAAACCCGGGGCGACGACCCTTTTTACAATTGGCATACAGGGTAAACTGTGAAACAACTAAAAGCTCACCTTTGATATCAAGAAGAGACAGATTCATTTTGCCCGCGTTATCTTCGAATACCCTCAGGTTCAGACACTTATCGACCAGTTTGCCAATTGTCGATTCCGAATCGCCCTTTTTAAATCCGGCCAGGACCAGAAAACCATGGTTTATCCGGCCGACTGTTTTATTGTCAATCGTGACCGATGCCCTGCTTACTCGTTGAATCAGTAGTTTCATATTTAACCTGCTCGAATATATGAATTAATTATGGAAAAGTAAAAAAAACCTGAATTTATAATTGGTTAAAGCGTAAATATTTCGTAAATTCACACAACCAAATTGGAGATGAAATGGATGTCAGAGAATTTGTTGTAGGAATTGATATTGGCTCACTGTCTGTTAAAGTCGCAATCCTCGATTCGAATCAGAATCTGATTAAGACATATTACCGGCGTTTTCATGGTCGTCCATATCAGACATTAAAAACTCTGTTATTTGATGAGTTTTCGGAATATCTATCCAGAGATATAAAACTCGGATTTACCGGGATCGGTGGACAAACCGGCGTCAAAATACTCGGCGGTGAGGCCTTTGGCGAAATCAGCGCCATTGCCGCTGCCAACTATTTACTTCGCCCCGATATCCGTACCATAATTGAGATGGGTGGGGAAGACTCTAAGTTTATCCAGCTTGACCCCGAGAAGAAATCAGTCGTCGATTTTAGCATGAATAATCTCTGCGCCGCCGGAACCGGGTCATTTCTCGACCAGCAGGCGGGACGTCTTAAAATATCGATTGAAGATGAATTCGGACAGATGGCGCTTAAATCGAAAAATCCGCCAAGAATTGCCGGACGATGTTCGGTTTTTGCCAAGTCGGATATGATTCATCTCCAGCAAATTGCCACGCCCGATTATGATATTGTCGCCGGGCTATGTTATGCAGTCGCTCGTAATTTTAAAAGCTCAATTGCTCGTGGTAAAAAGTTTCTCAAACCTATCGCCTTTGAAGGCGGGGTGGCGGCCAATCCGGGCGTCGTCCGCGCCTTTACCGATATCCTTGATCTTGACCAGGGTGAACTGATTATCCCGGAACATTTTAACGTAATGGGAGCGATTGGTGCGGCCTTATTGGTGCAGAAATCCGAAAAATGTATGCCGATCATAATCAATCCTGATAAAATTGCCGGATACCTGAAATATCGTCAGGTGAAAAAGAGTGATCGCGAAAGACTTACTTTTGATTTTCCCGATTCAAAACATTATGATATCACCCGCTTGAAATATATACAAAATATTGAAAATCTCGAAGTATTCCTCGGGATTGACGTCGGGTCGTTGTCGACCAATCTGGTGCTGATTGATCAGGATAAAAATGTCGTGGCCAGACGATATTTGATGACCGAAGGGCGTCCGATTGAGGCAGTTCGCCGGGGATTATCCGAAATCGGCGACGAGGTCGGTGATCGGATTAAGGTTATTGGGGTCGGGACAACCGGCTCAGGCCGTTATCTAACCGGTGATTTTGTCGGGGCCGATGTAGTCAAAAATGAGATAACTGCTCAGGCGACGGCGGCGGTGAATATTGATCCCGAGGTCGATACTATCTTTGAAATCGGCGGACAGGATTCAAAATATATTTCGCTGAATAATAAAACGGTTATTGATTTTGAGATGAATAAAGCCTGCGCCGCCGGAACCGGGTCATTCCTGCAGGAGCAGGCGGAAAAACTTGATATTAATATCGAGCAGGAATTCGGTGACCGTGCCCTCTCGGCCGAGTGCCCGGTTGGCTGCGGTGAACGATGCACTGTCTTTATGGAATCGGATTTGGTCTCGCATCAGCGGACCGGAGCCGGAACCGATGATCTTGTGGCCGGACTGGCCTATTCAATTGCCTCCAATTATCTGACAAAGGTTGTCGGGGATAGAAGAATCGGCGATAAAATATTTTTCCAGGGCGGTGTTGCCTGGAACCGGGGCGTGGTAGCTGCTTTTGAGAAGCTGACGGGCAAGAAGGTGACCGTTCCGCCGCATCATGATATCACAGGCGCCATTGGCGCCGCCATTCTGGCGATGGAATCAAGTAATGGTAACGGCTCCCGGTTTAAAGGTTTCGACATGTCAACGCGAAAATACAGGGTCGAGCCATTTACTTGTGAAGACTGCCCCAATATGTGCGAAATCCGCAAAGTGATTATTGAGGGTGAAGAACCTCTCTATTATGGTAGTCGGTGCGAAAAATATGATATCAGACAGAATGAGAAAAAGATTGACTTTCCAGACTATTTCAACACCCGTCAAAAATTACTGATGAAAAGACATCTTGATGTGGATAAGGAGCGTCTTACCAAAGGTCGAATTGGTATTCCCCGCGTCCAGCACTTCTTTGAATTTTATCCTTACTGGCGCGGTTTTTTCGAATCGCTT
>CAZJLX010000375.1:0-3208 GCA_964546545.1 uncultured Ignavibacteriaceae bacterium
GAAATGATGGGAAAACCAACTTAACTTGCTGTCCGTTTTTGCGGGGGAAGCCCAGTAGATATTAAATACGCTTTTAAAACAACCTGTTGTTTTTATATGTGTGTTAGATAGTAATTGACAATCAACCTTTCTAACCTTATATTATACTTGGCTGTAGCTACTTATCCAAAGAGCACACTATACTACTGCCAAAGATAAAAATGACAAAGGGATTAGTATTTTTTTTAGCTTTGTTGGCTTCAGCTCTGATTTCTACTTCATCGGTGGCCCAGACCCCGGAAATCCTAGCAATGTTTCCGGCCCCCAATGATATTAATATTACTACAAATATCGATATTACGGTTACATTTAATGTGGAAATGAATGCATCATCGATTAATTCTTCTAATTTCCGCCTCATTGGTTCTTATCGCGGGCAGTATCCCGGAATTATTACCTATGACAATTCATCCCATACCGTCATATTTGATTCATTTCTTGATTTTATGGTAGGTGAGCGAATCTTCGTTGTTATCACCGATGATGTAAATTCCTCAGATGGCCTATATCTGGA
The DNA here is from genome assembly GCA_964546545.1 of uncultured Ignavibacteriaceae bacterium. Lineage (GTDB taxonomy): Bacteria > Zixibacteria > MSB-5A5 > GN15 > PGXB01 > CAZJLX01. The sequence goes on from CAZJLX010000375.1 coordinate 554, forward strand.
GTCGGGGATCAGCTGGTCGTTTGATATTCAATCCAAAGATGGCTTGGGTGATTTTTTCGATTATTCCATTATGAATTCAGGCAGCGGTCCAAGCAGTGTCAGGGCGGCAGAATTAAACGGTGATTCATTGCCTGATATAATCGTGGCGAATTTAATTTCCAATTCTATTTCAATATTTATAAATAATGGAGAAGGAATATTTGACTATTCGGCAGAATATTCGGTTGGAAATTATCCATGGTCGCTTTGTACAGCTGATTTTGATCTTGACGGTGACAATGATATTGTTACGGCCAATACTAATGCTAATTCCATTTCGATATGGTTTAATAATGGAAGTGGTCTTTTGAATTCCTATCAGACTTATTCCGTCGGATCGGGACCTGAATGTGTTGGCGCCGGGGATTTTGATTGTGACGGTGATCAAGATCTAATAACCGCTAACAGCGCTGCGGACAGTATTTCGATTTTGCTAAATGATGGCGCCGGAATATTTGAATTGCCAATTGATTTTCCAGTTGGAAGTTATCCTCATTCGATTTGCACTGGAGATTTTGATAATAATTATACGCTTGATCTGGCAGTTACGAACAGCGGTTCGGATAATATAACTGTTTTATATAATTCCGGGGCGGTGTCATTTGATTCTTCTATATCCTTTAATGTCGGGGATGGACCACAGTTTATTATTTCGAATGATTTTGATAATGATCAAGATGTCGATTTAGCGATATCCAATTTCTATTCACATGAAATTATGATTCTTCGGAATAATGGTAATGGCATATTTTCTTTGTTATCGAGCTTTGATTTCTGTTTTCAGCCATTCTTTATTCAGTCAGGGGATTATGATAATGATGGTGATTTCGACATCGCAGTATCTTTATATGGTCCGGATAGCCTGATTATTTTATATAATAATGGCAGTGCTTCTTTTGAAAACAGCTCGTCTTATCCGACCGGCTCATATCCGCTGGCCATCGGACAGGCTGATTTTGATTCGGATGGTGATATTGATTTGGCCATAGCGAACTGGGGGGACGATAATATATCAATTTTCCTGAATCGCTCGGAATATCTTTTGGCGGTTTCACCCGACAAAAATGCATTAGATGTATCGGCGTCGGCCACGATTAATGCCTATTTTAATTGCGGTATTGATGAAACCTCAATAAATGAAGCTTCTTTCCTGGTTGCAGGAAATTTTAGCGGCATAAAGCAGGGGCTTTATGAATACAACAGTTTACAGAAGCGCATCTCGTTTATGCCATTTCAGGAGTTTGAAAATGGAGAAAAAGTGGAAGTCGCAATGACATACAATTTGATATCTTCACAGGGAATTCCAATTTCGAGTAGCTATAATTATTGTTTTTTGATCGGCAGTGAAAACGGTTCGGGAATATTTGAGCCCGACACGACGATTCCGACCGGACAAAATCCCGAATCGGTGGTTAGTTGTGATGTCGATGATGATTCTGATCTTGATTTGATAGTTGCTTTATCCGGTGAGGATTCGGTCGCCTTATATCTTAACGATGGTTCCATGAATTATTCATTAGGCGCCAAATATTCGACCGGAGATAATCCGCGACATGTTGCCGTTATAAACAGCAACGCTGATATTTATCCGGATTTTGCGATTACAAATCATAATTCCGACAATATGATCATTTTTGAAAACTACGGGGACGGGACATATTATGAAAAGCAAACCTGCGTGGTCGGTCGATTCCCCCATGCCATAATCGGAACTGATTTTAATGGTGATGGATATTTTGATTTGGCGGTGGCCAATGAGGGGAACGATTCTGTTTCTGTTTTAATCAATAATGGCGATGGGTCATTTCAAGATCAAGTATTGTATCAGGTCGGCGATTATCCATCCCATCTATGTGCCGGTGACTTTGATTCGGATTATGATTTTGATTTGGCCATTTCCAATTATGCCTCCGGCAATATCGCTATCCTCTTAAATAATGGTAATGGACTGTTTTCGGAGCATCAGTACTTCTCTACCTCAGCAGGACCAAGCGCTATTTTTACAAATGATATCGATACTGATTCGGATTATGATCTGATTGTATCGATCCCCGGTTCGGATAGTCTGGAAATACTGAAAAATTTCGGTGACGGCACATTTGTCCGATCGGCAAAATATTCGGTTGGAGACACACCATTCGATAATCTGGGAACAGATATTGATGGCGATGGTGATATTGATTTAATTTCGGCTAATAACGGCTCGGATGAATTGACAATATTATTAAATAATGGACATGGTAATTTCCCCTATCAAATGAGCTATCCGACAGGGGTCGGCCCCAGGTCGGTGGCTGTCGGCGATTTCGACAATGATGGTGATATGGATATGGTCTCAGCTAATTATCTGTCAAACTCCTTATCGATTTATTCAAATACGGCTAATTGGATTTATTCAACGTTACCGGAAAAAAATGCGACATGCGTCTCGCCAGGATCAGATATTTCAGTCGAGTTTACGTCTGAAATCGATGAGGCCTCGATAAATGAGAATTCATTTACGGTAAGAAGTGATTATTATGGACAAATAGATGGGCTGTACTACTTTGATGCCGAAACAAAAACGGCCACTTTTTCACCGATTAAGCTATTTACGGTTGGGGATAACATCCTTTC
>CAZJLX010000376.1:0-3207 GCA_964546545.1 uncultured Ignavibacteriaceae bacterium
AAGCCTGAAGATGTACGTTCATGGTCCTCCTGTAAGCGATGTCGATTCGGTCCGATTTTTCTTCCGTATCGGTCAGGATCAGGATAATTTTTATGAATATCAAAAAACTCTTGATACCGGATGGGCCAAGAATGAAGTAGTTTTTGACTTTAACGAGATTACCGGTTTAAAGGAGTATTTGCTTAAGGATAAGGCCGATAATCCGGAAATAAACGAAAAAGATTCGATCATAAATGGCAATTATTATCGGGTCTTAGGCAGCCCCGATATTACTCAGGTTAAATATCTGGCGGCCGGTGTCGTCAATCTTGATCCCGATAATAGAATAACCGGTGATGTCTGGATTGATGAATTGCGTGTGACCGATGTTCGTCGCGATGTCGGGCTGGCACTGCAAACAAGTGCCAGCGGTAATTTTGCCGATCTCTTTAACTATCGCGTAAATTACAGCTATCAGAATCCCTATTTTCAGCAGATATCGACCTCATCAAGAGCCGGATCAAGTCAAAACCTGGGCAGCGGTCAATCGGCAACGCGTTATGGATTTGGTATCAGCAGTATTAAACTCGACAGATTTTTACCGCGCGCCTGGAGTGCATCAATTCCGGTTTCGTTCAGTTATAACAAGTCGGTAACCGTCCCGCGTTTGCGATCCCGTTCGGATATTATTATACCTGAGGAGTTTCGTGATGAAGAAAGTACGATTTCTACGAGTAAAAGTTTTCAGATATCGGAAAGCTTCAATAAAAAGACCAAAAATCCTCTGTTTACGGTGCTTTTAAATCCGATTAAAACCAATTTCTCCTATAGTCGAACCGATTCAAGATCGCCAGTAACGCCTGAGTCAATGTCCGAAAGTTACCAGATTGGCGGTGGTTATAATTATTCTCTTAAATCGGTTCCGAATATAAAACCACTCTTTTGGATCAAACCGATTCCGCTTTTGAATAAAATGGGCGAAACAAAATTCTTCCTGCTGCCGAATACTCTTACTCTGCGCGGCGATTTCAGTCGGCGTTTGTCGATCTCCCGTAATTCAAATAATGTGCTGACCAATTCTCTATCACGCTCTTTCAGCGGAAGATTTAAAGTCGGATATAAAATATTCGAAAATCTAATTGCCAATTATTCTATGGATACAAAACGAGATCTGTCCGACCCCGAAACTGTAATTCTTAGCTTTAATCCCAAAAAATTTAAATTTGGCCGTGAGACAAGTTTTTCCGAATCATTTGGCGCCAATTATAGCCCGTCACTTTTTGACTTTTTTACTCATAAATTCAGTTTCTCGACCAGCTATCGTGAAAATATTAACGTAATATCCATGGTTCATAATGCTTCGGCCAGCAAAAATTACGGCGTCAATGGTAAATTGGATCTGCAAAAGTTATTCAGCAGTAAACCTCGACAAAAATCCCGCCAGTCAAAATATCGGAGACAAAAGGAAGAACGTGAAAAACGGGCCAAAGATGCGGCCGAAAAGGATAGTACTGGAATTAATAATGGTCAGGATGAAGAGCAAAAAGAGGAAGACGATGGACCCAAAAGAAGTATCTTTGGTGCACTCTGGTCGCCCTTTGGATATTCTCTGCGTCTTCTGACCGGCTGGATCGATCCCTTTACTTATGACTATAAAGAGGGTTATAATTATTCGTTTCCCGGATTGGCTGAACGAGCCAAGTTGAATTTCCGATTTGGTTTGACCGATGATGTCGGGGTGCCCATATCAGAAAAAGCTTCCGGCAGTTTTACGTCGAATTCTATTTCAAAATCGGTCAGTTATTCATTGAGATCGGGAACAACTCTTCTCGGTGGCATCAAGGCCGGTGTGACTTTTCAACGATCCATCAGACAGGATATCGTAAAGGCCGGCAGTCGACAGAAATCGGTTTCTACGACGTTCCCTGATATTAGTTTCAGCATCAGACCTTTAAAATCATTTACATTTTTTAATCCGATTATTCAAAAGTTTTCACCTCGGACGAAATACACGCGCAGTACTGCCGAGTCCAGTAATCTGACCACCGGCTTCAAAATAAGCGATAAAGTTACCACATCGCAAAGTCCTTTATTGGCCTTTAGCGTCGGTGTCATGAAAGGTATGCAGATTAATATCAAGACCGATCGTTCGGTCAGTAAAGATAATAGGTATGAGGCATCCAAAGGAACTCTGTCGAGTACGACTCAATCGACATCATCAACTACCACTTTTGGTACGAAATATTCTTTTACCTGGCCGACCGGAATTAAGATCCCTCTTTTAGGGCGTCTTAAGTTTAACTCCACAATGTCGATTAATCTGGATGTTTCGCTGCGGAGCACTAAGACCGAAAAATCCACAAGCGGCGGGCCGCTGATATCCGAGGGTGAACGATCCGACTTTATGGTCAGCACCACCGTTTCATACTCGTTCTCATCACAGATAAAAGGCGGTATGTCGGGGCGCTGGCAGGATACCGATGATAAAAAGCTGCGGCGTAAATCACATATTCGTGAGTTACGAATATGGGTCGATATCAGATTTTAAATAATTATTTGACATTTTAGTACGACTGTTTTTCATTGCCTTGCGCGGCATAATTAGTTACGTATATTAGGTGTTCAATAAAAACGGATGAGTGATAGAAATGACCAAAAAAGTAATCAGACTAAAAAGGGATATTCCGGCCGTTGAAATTATCGCCTCCGACGATAATATTGTCAGTGCTGCCGAATCATTGCCTCGTCCGTTAATCATCGAGATTATTCAGGATGAAATAAAAAAAGTTAAAGACGAACTTGGCGTCAAATACGATACTTTGGATTACCGTCAATTTATCTCCAATCTGATTCAAAGTATCAATAAAATGACCTTAAAACAGATCGGACAGGTAATTAACGGCACCGGTATTCTGGTGCATACCAATCTCGGCCGCGCCCCGCTATCCGAGACTTTATTTGATAAAATAAAAGAGAATGTCACCGGCTATGGAAATCTTGAATTTGATATTTTTTCCGGCAAACGAGGTAAGCGCGGTATTTTGGCCGAGAAATATCTGGCTCTTATTTCAACGGCCGAGGCGGCCACGATTGTCAACAACAATGCGGCCGCACTTTTTATCATACTTAACAGCCTCGCGGCCCGCCGCAAAGTTTTAATTTCCCGTGGGGAACTGGTGCAAATCGGCGGCGGATTCAGGATCCCGGATATTATTCGCAAATCGGGTG
>CAZJLX010000377.1:0-3195 GCA_964546545.1 uncultured Ignavibacteriaceae bacterium
ATCCGATTCAAAGCCATATTTTAAATTTTTACCCTGAAACTGCCTTAATTCCTTCAGGTCGCCGACCGGACGATTTTTACATTTGATTACCTTTACCCCTTTGGCCTCGCGATCGGCCTGGGTATGAAAACGCCCGTCAACCAGAAGATAGGCCCGCTTCTGCATAATAATCAATATCCCGGTATCGCCTGAAAATCCGCTCATATACAGAATATTATAGGGATGCACCATATCAACGGCGAATGAGCCTATTATAAAACCGTCAATATTTTGCTGTTTCAAAAATTGCTGGAATTTTTTTATACGTTCAGGATACATTATTTTTTCTCTCCGTTTTTTATTTTTATCTCTGTTTTCTCAAGTTTTTCAAGCAGCCCCGGGGTTCGATTTTTATCGACCAGTTTTTGATACACCTCAAAGGCCAGTCGCGAGTGTCCCTGTGATAATAAAAGATCGGCCAGCGTTTCGGTTTCAAATGGAAGCTCTCGCAGCGACTTCCTCTCTATTTTATGTTCGCCGGTTGTTTTTTTCAAGGTGAGGATTTTTGTCACTTCGCTTTTTTTCTGCTCGACCGGGCAATATAATCCTCGACAACAGGGATCAATTTTTTGCACTTTTTCATAGTAGGAGATGGCGTTGGGTACATCGCCCACTTGATATTTAATATCGCCCAGATATTTCAAAGCGATCATATTTTGCGGATCACGATTGAGGACTTTATAAAATTCATCTTCGGCCATATCCGCCTGACCCGAATGATATAACGCCCGCGCCAGAATAATCCGGCCGGACAAGACGTCGGGGTACTGCCTGAGACGCATCATGCATAATTCCACGACTCTGGAATATTTACCATCGGTGAAGTATTCCATCGCCACCGCCGGCCAGTACCCTTTGGCGGAAAGTTCCGAAATCATATTACCGTCCATTTTATATCAACCTGCACCAATTCAAATACGACAAACCTGTCGGTTTGCATCATAATAGGGGAACGTTGTTTTGCCAGTATATTAATCCTAAAACCAGTCAAACCAATCCCAAAATTCCGTTCTAATTGTACGGAAAAACTTTCGATTTATCAAGTGGCCGATCGTTCTCTTTCCACAATAAATATTTGCCACGCCGGTCATACCGGGCTGAAGAATTTTCTCATCATTAACCACCCGACAAAACACATAAAATATTCGGCGATTCTTCTCATCGGTTATAATTTTACCGCCCAGACGACTGACCGTTCCATAAAACGATTTGCCCGGATATCCTCTGGTTTTGAATTTGACATCCTGACCCGGTTTAATATCGGCCAATTCCTGTTCGGGGAGGACAATTTGCGCCTCAAGCGTATCCAGGTCGGCTATCTCACAAACGATTTCACCGGTATCCAGCGAAAGCACGACTCCGTTGATAGCTGATTTGATCTCATAAAAATCCTGCTGGCGCCGATGAAAGTCAATCTGGCTTTGAAGCTGATCGATCTCGGCCTGTTTGGCCCTGATTTCTTCGGGCCGATTACCGGCCAGAAGAAGATCAAGATCATTTCGCGCCGATCGTACACGGGCATCCTTAACGATTGAGTCGGTGTAAGCGTCCTCCCAAACCTGTCGGGCAATGACATGTTTCTGAAACATCTCGTTCTTGCGCTGTAATTCCGCAGTAGCCTGCTCCAGTTGCGCCTCATATTCATCGACATTGTTGCGCGCCCGACTTATTTCTTCGGGTCGAGCACCTTGTTTTAAAATCTCCAGTTCCTCATTGGCCTTTTTGATCGTGGCGGTATACTCATTTATATAGAGCGCCGTCTCGGAATTGGCCAATCGCGCAATAATCTGATCTTTCTTTACTTGATCGCCGACATTAATCAGAGGTACCAGACTCGTCGTACTGTACTCCCCGGTGAAAACGGATACTTCACGCTGTTTATCGGAATTGGTCTGATAGGCGCTGTACGTAATAAGTTCGACATAACCGCGGCTGTCATATTTGAGAAGCTGCGACGACATAGGGTTAAGAACCAGCTCACCTTTAATCCTCAGTTCGGTCCGAACAAATATCGAGATAACGATTAGAAGTCCGATTATAATAAGCGTTGCGGACAAATACCGACGCCGATGGAACAGATCGGCTCGTGCCCTGATAAACTTTTTTATTCCTCTTCCAAGACCCATAATAGAGTACCTGAACATAAATATCATTAAAGCGGCAAAGATAATAAATCCGGTACCGCCGTAATTTTCAACCAGATATATTCCCAGCAGGCTGAGAATATATCCCAAGACAAATACTATATAAGAAAAGGATAAAATGCCATAATAAAAAAATATCCGGCGTTCGCGAGCGGGTATACTTTTTGTATCGTCGGGGTATCTCATAAAGAAAGCTTTCAGGCTGTTCAGCCAAAAATCCCTTGCCTTGCGGCGAAGATTCGGTATTTCGACATAATCGGAAAGCATATAGTACCCGTCAAAACGCATCAGCGGATTAAAATTAAATAGTGAAGCGATACCGGAAAATGACATGACCGCCAAAGCGAATTTATTGATAAAAATGCCGGATTGGGTTATCCGCCAGATTATAACCGCCACCGCCCAGATAAACATCTGAAAAAAACCGCCGCTGAAAGATACCCAGAGTCTTTTTCTTTTTTCGGGAAATAACCAGGCATCGGAAACGTTGCAGTAAAAAGCGGGCTGAAAATACATCAGAAGGAAACCAATTTCCTGTACGTTACCGCCAAAATGACGACAGGTCAGGCCATGCGCGAACTCATGCAGGATAACTACAAACAAAACGGCGATATATAACAGAATTGCGCCCTCGATATTTATCATATTCAAAATGTCATCCGTAATGCGGCCCATATTGTATAGCATGATTAAAAACGAGAAGAGTATTAATAGGGAGGCGCCCAAAATATATTTTTTGCTGAAAAAAAAGCCGATATGCCCGATTAACCGGTCAAATAGCTTTGACGGATTGATCGCCTTCACCTTTATGTAAATCACTCTCTCCAGAAGCGATTTCGGTTTGTTCTCATCCGCCTCTTTCTGCTTTTTCAACAGTTCCCGGCGAGTAAGTTCATTGTCGAGAAAACATTGTTGTTCCATCTGCCCGGCAAAGGCGGATATCTCCGACTTTTCAAGATCAATATTAAATTTTTCCTTGACTAAAAGCCCATAAGTTGCCACTTGTGGTAAT
>CAZJLX010000378.1:0-3190 GCA_964546545.1 uncultured Ignavibacteriaceae bacterium
CGTCGGCCGTCCCGAGATTATTCCGAACGATAAAATATTTATCTCGTTATAACCGTTTTTCTCATCAACCCGAAACATTCCCGGTTTTTTGAAACGTTCCGGATTATCGCTCAGAGAATTTATATATATCTCGCCGGAAAGACCCCGTGGCCGGCCAAACCGACCTACCGCGATATATTCCGGTTTGTTTCCCAACTATTCTAAAATCTCCAGTACCGCCCGTTTACCCTTTTTCGCCGAAATCGCGGCGATCAGAGTCCGGATCGATTTAGCCGTTTGTCCATGTTTACCAATAACCTTGCCGAGGTCTCCCTGTCCCACCCGAAGTTCATAAACAGTTGTCCGTTCACCCTGAACTTCTGTTAAATCAACATCATCAGGACTATCCACCAGAGCCTTCACGATTGTTTCGATGAATTCCTTCATTTCAATCTCCTTTGTGAATCGATTGCAGGTTTAGGTTTCCATTGCAATAGCAATACCAATTCTATTCTGATTTGGCTTCTTTTTTCTTCTTACGTTTTTTTAAGCGTTCGGTTATCGTTTCGGATACCGTCATCTCGGAAACATCCTCGCCCTTTTTCTGGGCCTCATACTTTTTCATAAATCCGACCTGGCGCATCAGCGAGGCGACCGTATCCGATGGCAACGCACCCTCGTTGAGCCAGTAAGTCACTCGCTCCTCAAAAAGTTTCACCCGGGCAGGTTTTTCAATCGGATTATAATACCCGAGAGTCTCGATAAAGCGTCCATCGCGGGGCATCCGGGAATCGGTCGCTACGAAGCGGTAGGTCGGGCGCTTTTTCGCACCCATTCGTTTTAGTCTGATTATGGCAGCCAACTACATTACCTCCATCATTGGTTTCATATCTGAAAAGGGAACCCACCCTTTGGCAGACCCTTAAATTTCGATTTCGACATACTTTTTATCATTTTCTGCATCGCCGCAAATTGTTTCAACAACATATTTATACTCTGAACCGAGTTTCCCGAACCGGTTGCAATCCGACTTTTTCGACTACCATCGATAATATTCGGGTTGCGCCGTTCCTCAACCGTCATCGACTGAATAATAGCTTCAATCCGGATCATCCCCTTTTCGTCGACCTGCACCCCTTTAAGCGCCTTGCCGACCCCGGGGATCATGCCCAGTATCGATTCCAGCGGCCCCATCCTTTTAAGCTGCTGAAGTTGATCATAAAAATCCTCAAGCGTGAACTGGCTCTTTTTAAGTTTCTCTTCGAGTTTGGCCGCCTGATCCATATCGACCGTCTGCTGCGCCTTCTCTACCAAAGAGATTATATCACCCATCCCGAGTATCCGCGAGGCCATCCGATCCGGATGAAACGGTTCCAGATCCGAAAGTTTTTCGCCGATCGAAACCATCTTAATCGGACAGCCGGTAACCGCCCGAATCGATATCGCCGCCCCGCCGCGGGCGTCGCCGTCAAGTTTACTCAGGACAACACCGGTCAGTGCGAGACGATTGTGAAACTGCTCGGCCAGATTTACCGCATCCTGACCGGTCATCGAATCAGCCACCAGAAGCATTTCGTCCGGCTCGACCTTGTTCTTAATCTGCTCCAGCTCAATCATCAGTTCATCATCGATATGCAGGCGCCCGGCGGTATCCAGAATTACCAGATCAATAAAATTTTTCTCCGCATACTTTTTCGCTTCATAGCAAATTTTCGGCGGTTTTTTGCCTTCCAGATGAAAGACTTCAACACCAATCGAGTCGCCGATTACCTGAAGTTGTTTAACCGCCGCCGGACGATAAATATCGGCCGCCACCAGAAGCGCTTTTTTATTCTTTCGTTTGGCGCGAAGAGCCAGCTTGCCTGACAGCGTCGTTTTGCCCGAACCCTGAAGGCCACATAACATATATACGGTTGGCGCCCGATCCATATCGGTCAGCGGCTCGGCTTTTTCGCCGAGTAACTTGACCAATTCATTATGGACGATTTTAACAATCTGCTGGCCCGGCTCAATCGATTTTAGTACTTTCTCACCGACCGCGAGCACTTCGACCGATTTTATAAAGTCTTTGACAACCTTATAATTGACATCGGCTTCGAGAAGTGCGCGACGGACCTCACGCAAAGCATCCTGGATATTTTTTTCAGTTAGCTTGCCTGCACCGCGCAGCTTTTTGAAAATATCGTCAAATTTGTCAACCAGTTCATTAAACATCGTAATCCACCATCACGCCCACAGGACATACCACCCCATTAAGCGGACAAACAATATATATAAATGTCCTGAAATGGCAAGCTGTTTCTATTATTTTAATTGTCGGATAAAACCGCTCCGGTCTGAAGCGCCAAAAAATGACGAACCGCTCACAAGTATATCAACGCCAGCCTTTTGCAGCCTTTTGCCGTTATCCAAACCAACACCGCCATCGACCATTATCTCAAAATTTAGGCCCTGTTCTGCCCGATATTTGACGCCCGCTTTGATTTTATCGTAAACATTGTCGATAAAAGCCTGCCCCGAAAATCCGGGATTAACCGACATCAAAAGTAATAAATCGATATTGTTGAGATACGGAAAGACCGCTTCAATAGGAGTGGGAGGATTTAGAGTCAATCCGGCTTTGGCGCCGCCGTTTTTAATTTTGTCGATAAGTGACAAAATCCGATTTTCATCCGGCTTATTTTCAAGAATATAAACCCAGCGGCTTTCGCCCAGTATCTTTTTTGTCCCGCCGATTTCAAGATGAAAAGTTATATACTCAGCTTTAATCTTAAGAAAATCATCAATATAAAATTCCGGTTCGGTCACCATCAGATGTGCATCATGCGGCAGTTTCGATACTTTTTTTGATATTTTTGAAATCGCCAGACCAAATGAAATATTAGGTGCGAAATGACCATCGATAATATCGAGATGAATCATATCGGCGCCGGATAGTTCGGCTGATTTGATATCCGCTTTCAGATTCCCGAAATCAGCCGCCAGTATCGACGGTGCAATCTTAACCATACCGGAATATAGGAGATTATAGGGGGAATATCAAATTGTTTTCAGGTATAATGCTATCAATATACTATTTAAGACCTTCTAAAATATCTTTAATAAATTGATTGCCATCAAGAACTGCATCGGCTTCTTCCGTAATTACCTCAAGTAATTTAATAGAGGATGTAAAAGTCGCACTTATGCTTTCCTCCAATTTCCTTATTTC
>CAZJLX010000379.1:0-3189 GCA_964546545.1 uncultured Ignavibacteriaceae bacterium
TGATGACCAATATCGGTTGGAAATCGCGGAAGACTCCGCTTTTAATTCGATAATTTTATCTTATGATGCGGATACTACCGGTATTTATTTGACCCTTGAAGAGCTCGGCTACGGCGATTATTTTTGGCGGATAAAGGCGTTTAAGATTTCTAACGGAGATTCTTCCGAATATTCCGAAAACAGGCAATTTTTCTCAAATAATTTCACCTGTGGCGACATTAACGGTGATGGTGATGTCAATATTTTCGATATAACAGGATTGATAAATTATCTCTATCGCGAGGGAGAAATGCCGGTGCCTATGGAGGCGGCTGACATTAATAATAGCGGCGATGTAAATATATTTGATATAACTGGTTTAATCGACTTTCTTTATCGTGATGGAGAAAATCCAATATGCCCGGCATTATAAACGAAAATATTGGGTGAAATGACATGATTGGTTACAAATGAGGTGATAATTTAGACTTGACCGATTAAAAAAATAATGTATATTATAGCCGGACAGGGGATTGCGGCGAAACACAGCCCAATGCCGCATCCTGCCTGTTCCGGTTACATGCCATGTTATTGGGGTATAAAGAGATGCCCCTGACAAAAATGAAATCCTGACTTCAGGAGTGTTTCAAACGGCGGTTTTTAAAATCATCGGGATACTGATTTTGGCCGATAAGATTAACAAAATCGGAGATTTTTGAATGATATTCGCCCGATATATAAAATATTGTGCAGAAATTGTACAGCATTCCGGATATGAAAGAAATTAACAAGAAAATAATAAGAATGATAACGCAAAAATACATGGAGGTGTTTGTATGACATAGGTTTGGTCACGCTAATCCCTGTCTCTCATTAGTAGTTTGACCGGGACTCACCGACCATATAATTAACTTCAGACAAATGAGAACAAGAAATTGACTTTCGAGATGAGAGGAAACGACATGAAAAGTCTTAAAAGCACGATCTGGATTGCTCTTTTACTTGTAGCTATCCTGGCCGTCGGCGCCTTCGCAGAAAGGTCAACGATGGGTCCGGTCAGCGTGAAAAAAGTGAACAGCGCCGTCCAGACAATTTCAACAAATTCGCAGGAACTGATAATGGAAGACGTTATCCGGGCTCGGGGCGCGAAAAGCAGCCTCGGGGGCGGTGAAGATATCGCTTCGGCGACCGTTATCACAGCTCTGCCTATAATTGACAGCGGAACCACGACCGGATATGCGAATGATTATGATGTTCAGTGTCCCACTGCTTCCACAGCACCCGATGTCGTATATTCTTATACCCCGCCCATCGGTCAAAGAGTACATATTAAAACCTGTGACGCCACTTATTGGACAAAAATATTCGTTTATGAAGACAGTGACACCGGTGTTTATCAGTATAACGGCGAAGATGTCTGTAATCAGTATTCCGATAGCTGTGCCGATCCGTTTCATGCTGCCCTTTATGATATAGGTTTCATGGGTGGCAAAACCTATTACATAGTAATTGACGGCTTTGGCGGACAGTCGGGCGACTATGTTCTTGAAATGGAAGCTCGTCCCCCGACCGATACGATGATGGTTCACCCTACTCTGGCCGATAATGGCTCAGGAACTCTTGTCTGGGGTTTTGAGAATCAGGAATATGATACATTGCTTTACTGGCAAAATTCCCTGACTGATGGCGCCGATTGGAGTTACGCCGTTTATTGGACAGGTGCATTTTCTTATGCCCATATGGGATATTTTGACAACGATACGACCTTTTATGGCACCATGCTTCCTTACGGAGGCTATAATAATGGCGCCCCGAATATTTTAATGGATCTTCCCAACGGAAATGACATTACGACGATTACTTTCAGCTATTGGAATTGGTCCACTTATGGCTGGCATGATATGAAAATGGTCGCCATGGCTGTTGATAATAACCGTGAAGACTGGGCCTGGGGAATTCAGTCAATGATTCATAGTACTACCAGTCCCGATTATGGCCCGACGGTCGACGCTCCATATCTCTTTTACCCAACCGCAGCCGATGGCTGGGCGACGATTAGCTGGTATAACGATCTTGACGGTTGTCTATCCACGACATGTGCTATTGATGCCGTTACGCATTATTCATACGCCATTTATGACCACAATAGTACAACGACCCATACCTGGGAACTGTTCTGTCGTCAGGATGATGCCACCAACTGGGATGACACTCTATTCTCCGGTGGTTATACGTATGATATGGGCGATGGTACCAACCTGCAGTACCCAACCGTTGCGGCGCATAATGCCCAGGTCGTTATTGTCGCGGAAAACTTCGATTTGGCCGATGCCGATGATAAAGACCTCGTATGTTTCCATACTGATGCGGCGACAATGGGAAGTCTGGTTAACAATGTTGTCGTCGGAACATCCGATGCCGAAAGATTCCCTGAGATAATTTCCTTCGACGACACCTTATTCCTTTTGACCTATATTTCGAATGATCAACTTTATGCCACGACAACTTCGGATGCCGGTGCCACATGGTCCCAGCCGGAAGTTATAAGCCTGGATAGTGATCTTGTCGTCAGCGAATATCGAGCGGTTACTATAGCCGAACCGGATGGTTTTGCCTGTAAAATTATGTATGAGTACTATCCGCATCTGACCAAGGGCGACAGTTCAATATTTATCCGTATGATCACTCATAATGTCTATGGCTATCCCGACGGTGACGGCGACGGAATCCCGGATATGACTGATAACTGCCCGACAGTATATAATGATGATCAGGCTAATTCAGATGGTGATTCATTCGGTGATGCCTGTGATAACTGTCCGACGACTGATAATGAAGATCAGTTTGACAGTGACGGCGATGGGGTTGGAAATCCCTGTGATAACTGTCAGACGGTTTACAATGATGACCAGATCAATTCGGATGGTGATACCTGGGGTGACGCGTGCGACAATTGCCCACAGGTCGACAACCAGACGCAGGCCAACTCCGACACTGACACGCATGGTGATGCCTGTGATAACTGTCCGACGACTGATAATGAAGATCAGCTTAACTCTGACGCTGATTCATATGGCGATGCCTGCGATAACTGTCCTGATTCCACCAGTGAAGACCAGACCAATTCAGATAATGACAGTCATGGAGATATCTGTGATAACTGCCCTGATGACGACAATGAAGATCAGGCTGATCAGGATGGCGATGGGA
>CAZJLX010000380.1:0-3181 GCA_964546545.1 uncultured Ignavibacteriaceae bacterium
TGGATAGAATCAACTGACCGTTGGCGTCCTCAATCTGCTCAAGGTAGACCTCGATATCTTCGCCAACCGCAATATTGATCGGCTCGGGGAACTCGGAAAGCGGAATAATTCCTTCCGATTTGAAACCGACATCGACAATAACATCATCCCGACTTACCCCCAGAACTGTGCCCGGCACGATTTCACCCTCGCGGATATCCTTGATGGTGCTGTCGTACATTTCCAGAAGTCGTTGATATTCGTCCGCCGAATATTCCTGACTATCCAGATCGGTCAGTTTCATGGAAGCGACAATTGCCACCTCCTCTTTAGGTACGATCGGTTTTTCGGCACGAGCGACTGCTTTTTCAGAAAGGCGTTGCCGACGGGCGGTTATGATTTTTTCGGTTGGTTTATTAACCTTTACCGCCGCTTGAGTAGTCTCTGCAACCTTGTCGGTCTTGACCAGCTTAACCTTTTTAGCTTTGGTTTTTTTGCCGGTGGTTGCCTTTCTTTTGGTTGCTTTTTGTTTGATCACTGCTCCCGCCTTATTGGTTTGTTGGGCGGGCGTTTTTTTGGCCTCAGCCATGTTAACTGTTTCCTCCTTACGTCTATATTTATCCCGAGGCGGCGTCCCGCCAGGGTGGGATATTCAAACTGTAATTCATCCGATCAGTATAGTATCGGTTGGACGCGCAATATATATATCTTTTCCGCAAAATCAATTACTTTCCGACCCTATTTATAAATTCTTTCTTCAATTCCCGAATTCGGCTCATTATTTCTTCAGCCAGACGACGATATTCCTCTTTATTCTCCTGATATTGACCGATTTCTTCCGGATTAATAGGCCGACCGTAAATAATACCCGGTTTTAATTTGCCCCAAAAGGCATCACGAAGTCGATTCGAGCCATGAATATAAGTTGGAATCACCGCTGTTTTGGCCTGAATCGCAACCATTCCGATACCCGGTTTGGCGGGCAAAAAATCTGTCTTAAGAGCACGTGTTCCCTCCGGGAAAATGACCAGCCCATCACCTGTCCTGAGAATCTCAAGAGCGGTTGCGACCGCCCGCCGGTCAAAAATCCCCCGACTGATTGGATGAGCCTTGGTTCGCCTGATAATCCCGCCGAAAATTTTATTTCTGAACAGCTCTTTTTTGGCCATAAAGTGCACCAAACGGAGCGAATTGGAACCGACAAATGGCGGGTCGACAAGTGCTTTATGATTGCAGGCCAGAATAAACGGTCCCTCTTTGGGTACATTATCGCTATCTATTATTTTAAATCTAAAAATTAGTCGGCTAAGTAATCTGAATATCAGCCATCCCGTCCAATAAAGCAGATTCATTTTGCTATTAATCGACTTTTCGCCAGTTTAATTATTCTGTCAACCTGTTCTTCTATATTTAATCTGGTGGTATCGATCACCACCGAGTCTTTGGTTTTGGTCAGCGGCGAATGCTCCCGACCGGAGTCAAATCGGTCCCGCTTTTCGAGAAGTTCAATTTGCTCGTCTAGAGATGATTCTATTCCCTGTCGGGTAAAATCAATCAGTCGTCTTCGTGCTCGTTCCTCCAGTGAGGCATCAAGATATATCTTCAAATCGGCCTGCGGAAAAACAACCGAAGTTGTGTCGCGACCATCGGCGACAACATTTCCGTCACCGGCGATTTTACGCTGACACTCAACCATAGCTTTCCGGACGCCGGCATGAGCCGAAACCGGAGAGACTTTGGCCGTCACTTCCGGAGTGCGGATTTCATCCGAGACATCTCTGTCCTGAATATATATCCGGTTTAAGCCATCAATTACCTTAAACCTGATTTTTATCCGCGAAGCGACCGCTTCAAGCGCGCGACCATCCTCAATATCGATATTATTTTCAATCGCAAAAAGAGTCACGGCCCGATACATCGCGCCGGTATCAAGATAGATATAGCCCAGTCTTTCAGCCAGTTTTTTGGCCGTTGTCGACTTGCCCGATCCAGCCGGGCCGTCAATCGCAATCACCTTACCCTTGAGGGTAAATAGTCTGTCGTCATTTGCCATAAGTCCTATAGTTTAAACAATTTCCATAAAAAAGCAACCGGTTTCAGATAAAATTGGGTCTCTTTTAACTATTTATCCGGGAATGGAATATAGACTGAATCGGCCGTTGGAAAGTATTTTTGATAAATTCTATCATATTCGCCGCTCGACTTGATAATTTGCAGCGCCGAATCGACTTTTAACAATAATTCAGAGTCATCTTTTCTTAACGCGATACCATAATATTCGTTCGAGAGAAGCTCTCCTACCGTTTTGGCCTTGCCCTTCAGACGAATATATTCCATCGTGGTCGGAAAATCGTTTAAGACCGCATCAACCTGTCCATTTTCCATATCGATAAAGGCCGCCCCGATATTATCAAAGGAAAAAACCGACAGTCCAGTTATTGATTTGGCCATCCGCTCGCCGGTCGTACCAAGTTGAACACCTACCTTGCGACCCTTGAGATCATCAATCGATTTAATCAGAGAATCATCGATCGGAACCGCGACTATTTGCCCGGCGAGATAATAGGGCTGTGTAAAGGCGACTATTGCCTCTCTTTGAGGCGTTATCGTCATCGCCGAAATCACAACATCATATTTTTTACTTTTTAATCCGGAGATAATGCCGTCAAACGGCGTTACGATAAATTCCGGTTTCCAGCCGTTTATCCGGCATATCGCTGACATGATATCAATATCAAATCCCTCCGGCAGACCACTCGCGGTATTAACCATCTCAAACGGCGGATAGGTGGCGTCGGTGCCGACAATTAACTGACCCGAGCTTTTCCATTTCGGCAAATCACCGTTGTCACCGCAATTACCAAATAATAATGGTACGAGTAGAACAAATAAATATGCGCGGACTTTCATAAAGTCAGGATAAGCTATATAATACTAATTCGCAAATTAAAATTACGGAACAATCTGACTTTTCCTGTTGCGGCAGGACGCTAAGTATCATGTCAAGTCTTTTTCAAGGTATAGTTTTTATGGCTGGAGTACGTCCGCCTGCTCCAGCCATATATTTGTATAATAAGGAGATGATTCTATTTTAAAACGCGAACAATTTTAAATCTGTCAGGTCACATCCCCGCCTTATACTTGGCCTGGACCTGATATTATGAAAAGGCCACTCAATTCGGTTATATTGCTGAAATCATAA
>CAZJLX010000381.1:0-3174 GCA_964546545.1 uncultured Ignavibacteriaceae bacterium
GCGGATTCGTCCCTCACTGATGTTCACTTTTTCCGAACCATGCCCGCATTGCAAGGGTTTTGGGCGGATTCAGTCACGAGTAACATCGGCAGTAAAAATCGAGCGCTGGTTCAATCGGGCCAAGGTCGACGGTCGCCTGAAAAAATTTGATCTGGCGGTTAACCCACTTCTGGCCGACTCGATGACCGGCAACGGCGTTAACCGAATTAATAAAATAATGAAACTTCATCGTTTTAAGATAAACCTGATTCGCGATACGACGATCCCGGTGCAGGAATTTCGTGTCTATGACAGCGCCGATAACAGTGAACTGACCGAAACATACATGAGCTAACCGGCATCGCCGGTTTTTACGCTTCGGCCTGCCAATATTGGTATCCGTGCTTGAATATTTAAATAGATAAGCCACCTGCCAGTTTGTAGTTCAAGCTTTAGCATGTCTTATTGTACTCTCAGCGATGAATCAACAAATATTGCCAATATAGATTTAATCACCCGCTGGGTGAGCTATAAGATTCCTCCTATCGTATTATATATCATTCGGTTACACCGAAATGGCTTTGTTTCGTCACAGGCAAAAGCCTGTTTTTGTGCTTCGCACCGCCCAACTGACCCTTTTCCTTTAAAAGTCAAGGATATGATATTACATTGACTTGATATTTATTTTGCGGCGATGAGATTGATTGCCAAAAACAGACATTGCCCACCCTTCTGGTGGGCTACAGGGCTGACGTACTCGTGCTATCTCATTTATTTTATTATTATATTTGCCTGCCATATAAGAGTTGGGCCATACTTATTATCAAGATAACCTATACATTGAAATTGTCTATTTGCAAACGAGAAAGATTTTGCCATATCAAAAGCCTCTTTCCCAGAAATATTATCTTTCCCGTGAAATCTTTCTGATTCAAAATATTTTGTATGGCAATTTGATCCATCTGTAACCACTAATCCGCCATCCTCTAATACCTCAAGAATATTCCCAAGTCTTGGCTTCTTTAACCAATAAAAACCACTTCCGCTTTCACCCTGACTGTCGCCCCTATAAAAGAAAATAGATAGAGGAAGTTTATTCAATTTTATGACTGACCTGAAAGCGTCATATCCTCGTCCTCGGCATTTGCTTATAGTAAATTGCTGATTTGATTTATTATGCTGATATTCTTGTCTAAAAATTTTTATCTCATATGGGTATCTACTATTCAATGATTTCCCCGCTAAATTATATGATGATTGTTTTAATAATCGATATCCGGATAAATCTTTCAGCGCTGGTTGTGAATTATAGTTGACGTCCACGAACCAAAACGATGATATCCAAGGTAAAAAACTCTCAATAGGAATTATGAAATCTTTCCCAGAACATGGGTAGAAAAGGTTTCCCTCTTTCAGTTTTTTCAAAAATATATTTGGTATAAGGATGTCACAAATCATATACAAATTTAACAGAAATAGATATTTGAATCTATAAAAAATTGATAGAAATTAAAAAATAGTTATTTGATCGGCGGGTTCCCAAACTTTCCGATCACCGATTTATTAATCGTATAAAAATTTCAAAACAAGATAAAGCTTAAACACCGAACTTTTAATATATTTACTATTGAACGGATATGCCTGGGTTCCGATTATTTGCTCTTGATTGTAGCCGAGATTTTCATTTACTTTTATACCGATGAAAAAGCCAGATATAAATCTAATTATATTTATTACTATTCTGATAATTTATGTTGCGGCGCAGTTTCTGATTGGCACCTATCATCCGACCGACAAGAAATTTGTATTTAATGCTCCGGCGGATGTTGATTTTCTGTACTATGGAGCAATTATAAATTCGCTGCTTAATGATTTTCCTCCGGAGAATCCGGCCTTCGGCGGAACCCGTTTGACACAGCCTTATTTTCATTATTATCCGGCGGCGATTTTAGCCAAGCTGTTTAATCCATACAATAGTATCAGGATATTAAATATTCTTTATCTGATTCTGTTCGCCTATGTTTTATATCGATTGTTTCCCGATAGGTACGGTATTGCACTATTGATTTTATTTACCGCCTCTACCCTGTTTGTTGACTTTAATGCCCTCGGCGTCGATTTTATCGCCCGCGGGTTTACGCATATTCCTTTTTTTATTTTGATCACTCTGGCTCTTTTTCATAAAAAGCAGACGGTTCGATTAATATCTGTTTTTGTCGCCGCCCTGTTTAATGGTTATATGATGTTTATGATAGTCCCGTTTTTATTTATTGAGTTATTATTGCATAGGAATAAGGAAAGCCTCTACCTGTTTTTGTCATCGGTCATAGGATTAATTTTCGCCGGATGGATATTTTCATCTGATTTGATTGAAAAGCCATTCTATTTTGTATTTTCCGAATCATTTTATTTTGAACCGTTTGAGATGATTGAACATGCCATACCCTTTCTGATTCTGGCCTATCTTTGTCGTCAAAGGTCAATGACAATATTATTGATTATATCGCTGCTATTCGGTTCATTGGTTCATTACAATCCGTTTTTTCCGGTTTTTATAGTCTATTTTTCGGGAGCGATGATACTCGCCAGCGGCGAGGTAATTATAAAAAGGTCCGAAACGCTTATTTATCTTTTTATGGCGTTTCTTTTTGTCGGTTTTATAATTTCAGCCTTTGACAAGTATAACCCTGATAAGAAAAACTATTTTCCAAGATATGACAATCGTTTGAATTCGGCCGAAGAGTGGATCAGTAAAAATACCGACAAAGAAGAGATCTTTGCCGCCCTGACCGTTGATGAGCGCGAAATGGCCTTGATAATGGAGTATCGTCCGGTTTATCTTGGCTATGTGGGGCATCTGGCGCATCTCGGGATCAATATCCGCCCCCGCTATAATAACATCACCAAATTATTCAGAATGAATGTGATTCCGGATGAGGTCGACTATATATTTTATGGCCCTCTGGAGAGGCGTTATTTTCCCGGTTTTTATCCACCGCTGCAAAGAGTCTATAGCGATTCTTTTATCGTAATATATCGCGCCGGACAGGCAGGACGATAATCGGGTCAATTCTGTTCAAATAATGAACAATCTCTTTTAATTGATATAAGCTCAAGAGACTCATTGGGAAGCTTGTATATTTTGTTGATTATTGCCTTTTGATTTCTTATTATCCTTTTTAGATTGAAACTGCC
>CAZJLX010000382.1:0-3166 GCA_964546545.1 uncultured Ignavibacteriaceae bacterium
ATCGGGTATATCAGCGTAAGGATAAGCATGGCCGGATAGATAAAATTATTTCGGAAAACAGACAACAGACGGCGGCGAGGATGGCACTGGTCGAATCGGTCAGGATTGTGATAAAAGAGGGGTTGTATCTTCTGGGGATTGAAGCGCCGGATGAGATGTAGGAAAGAAGCGAAATGAAAGTAAATATATTGCCGATAAAGAAATTGCCGGAGAAATTCGATCTGGGCGGCGATTATCGAGCGACTCAGGCGGCACTGTTATTGTCATTATTAACGCCGGGTGAATGCCGAATTTCCAATTGCAGTAAAGGTATCGATACGGAAAAAACTTTTAATTTTATAAAATCGTTGTGCACCGATGTACATCTGGCCGACAATCAGTTTGTCATCAATGGCCCGATCGATATTCCGATCGAGGAGAACGAAGGGTTGACTTATAATGGTGATCTTTATCCTCTGACTATGATTGTCGGATTGGTGGCCGGTTTTAACAAATCATGCACTCTTAAGTATTCCGATATTGTCGGTCAGGATATTCTTGATACAATTATTGGAAAATTAAACGAAAACGGTATCGATGTGCATCATGAGGCTGATGAACGAAAAATCATTTTTCGAGCGGCAAGTTCGCTTCCGATTGAAACCAAAGTTATCTCATCTTTATCGATGATGAAAAACTGCCTTCTGATATTCGGTCTGTCGGCTGGCAAGTCGGTGGTGGTGCAGGAGATGAAACCGGCCGGTGACAATCTGGAAAAAATTATATTTCAATTCGGCGGAGAATTAACGATTAATGAACCGAAAATATCGATAGTTCAGGATCCGAATGATCCGCGGCGCAAAAAAAGAGTCAGCTCGGCCGAATATATAAAAGAGTTGAAATTGCCGTCATCGGCCAAATTAAAAGCATCTCAGATAGAGATTCCTCCCGATTCGGATATAATCAGTGCCCTGATTTCTCTGGCGGTACTGCGTCACAAGGAAATTTGTCTTGATGGAGTGCCTTTGAATTCGGAGCGGGTCGATTTTCTAAATTACCTTAAATCGGCCGGGGCGGAACTGAAAATCTCTGATCGTAATAATGAACCGGCTGTTTCAACCGGTAAGATCAGTCTAAAATGTCGTGAGGTGAAGGCGCGGAAACTGTCTGGCGGGCGCGCTTTGTCGCTTCTCGAAAATATACCTTATATGGCGGTCGTGGCCTCGCTTGGCGATGGAGCGACTATTATCCGTGATGTGGCCGATTTTTTTGAGTGGGGCGAGGCTCCCTGTCAGGAGATAGCCGAGAATCTTGGCCGGATGCGGATCAAATGCGGGATTATGAATGATGGCTTGGTAATTGAAGGGGTCGGGGGTGAAATAAACGGCGGTGATTTCGGTCCGTTCAGAAATTTTAGGATTGCCCTGGCATTTTATATGGCCGCTTTGGCCGGACAGGGAGGCTCCGGTTTCGAGGGCTATGAGATTATTCAGAAATATTATCCTGAAATATATTCACTATTTGAAAAATCGGTAAAACGGGTTACGGAATCCGGGGCGGTTATAAAATGAAAAGATCATATATAATATTTTGTCTATTATTGCTTCCGATAATATTCGGATGCGCTGAGCAAAAGGCGCCGGTAGCGGCGGGCGATCAAATTATCGGTCTGATAGAGCAACAACTGGAAGGATTAAATCGCGAGTATCTGGCGGAGCGATGGAAACTACTGACGACTGGCCGATCCGATTCGCTGGAAATATACCGAAAAGCTTTGGCCGGTTATAATTTTGATTTTGAGAAGTTAAAAAAAATAAGAGCTTTGAGTTCTGCCGTAACCGATGAATTGTTAAAGCGAAAAATTGATATTCTCTATCGGATGATGGTATGGCAATATATCGAGTCTCATCCCGACGTGAGGAAGGAGAAGGCGGCGGTAAATAATTTATTGTCGGACACCGAGCAGGATAATGTCCTGATCAATAGTACCAATAATGACCGATTAATAAATTGCTTTTTGTATAATAAAGCCGATTTAAAAACGAAGAAAGATGAAATCTTTGACATACTCGCCAGGTTGGCCCGGTTGCGTAATCAGATTGCTGGTGAGTTGGGTTATAACAGTTATTATTCATTGAGAATCTTTGCCGATAATCTTGAACATATTTCACCGGATACTCTTTATTCCAGACTGGAAACGGCAAGCTTGAATAACTATACCGTTTTGGCAAATAGTCTGGCCAAAGAGGGCGGTTATTCGGCCGGAGTTTCGGCGTTCGGAAATGAAAGAATGTATCTGAGATTTCGTCTTGGCCAGGCGCTTCCGGCTGACAGTCTGCTCTTTAAGACAGAGCTGACTTTAAAGGATATCGGATTTGATATAAACAAATTGCCGATTTATGTACAATCGGCGGCCACAATATTTGACAAATTTAGAACCGAATGCCTGCCGGTTTTTATCCCCAATGATATCAGATTGGTGACCGGTTCGGAAAGCGGCTTTGAAAATTTCTCAACTTTGTTTGACCAGATGGGGATGGCATTATACTCAACCCATATCAATCAGGATGACTGGTTATTCAGATATTCGGCAAACAGTGTATGGCCCGATGTTGTCTCCGGATTAATGGGAGACATTATAGATGAGGAAATTTGGTGGCGGAATTATACTTCACTGGCCGAAGCCGATATCGATCGATTTCAACAGCAAAAAGGCTTCGCTTCTGTTTTGAGTCTGCGGATAAATTTAATGCTGGCGGAATTCGAACGGCTTCTGTATCTTCAGCCGGCCGAAAAGGCACAGGCGATTTATGAAAAATCATTTGAAAAATATATGAAATATCAGCCGACCGATTATAATTTATGTCGTCTGGCGTGTCTTAAAATTGCCGATAATCCGTTTGAATTTCGTCGTCAAATAATCGCCCGGCTGATAGTCGCGCAGATAATCGAATATTGGCGTCGGGATAATGAAACGCCGGTAAAAAATGAAGCTTTTAAATATTATCTGGTACAAAACTATTTTCGCTTTGGACAACGCGAACACTGGAACCATATTTTAAAATGGGCCACCGGTGAAGAATTGAACATAAACCATTTTCTTAAATTGAACGATTTTCCCGAAACAGACGAATTATAATAGCAAGATTTACAGGTTAAATGGCCCGAACCCAGAACATTACTGAAG
>CAZJLX010000383.1:0-3158 GCA_964546545.1 uncultured Ignavibacteriaceae bacterium
AACTGAATATGCCCGGCCCGGGACTGAGGAAGTTCCTGCCTCAATGGAAAAATATATATTAAAACATGATGTGTTTATTTTGGCCAATCATGGTGTTTTGACCATCGGACGAAATATAGCCGAGGCATTTAATCGCATGGAAGCGGTTGAACATCTGGCCAAAATAAGTTATATTGCCCGACAGACGGGGAAAATGAATTTCCTGGATAAGAAAGAAACCGCCCGATTAACAGCGATTCGTCGCCGAATGTTACAGGGAAAGTAGCGGATGATAAAAAAGGTCGTACTTGACAAAGCGGACAGGCTATTTCATTTCCCCTTTGATCTGGAAGATTGTCTTCCCCGGCGAACATTAAAAACCGGTGAGAAAAAACTGTCAACGATCGATCTGGCTCGCCTGCGCTGGCCGATCCTGAATGTTCCCAATATCGGCGTGGAAGTCAATTATCGGACTGCCACTGAAAATGATTTAATCGAATTGAAATCGGTCGTCGCAGATTGGCTTAAATCCGAATCAGGTATAAAGGTTGATCCGAAACGAGAGATATATATCGGGCAGGGGATTCACAGGATAATTTTTGATTTTTGTCATGCTTTTATCGAGAGCGGTGATTTTGTGCTTTGCCCAGAGCCGGGCATGCCGTTTTATCGTCGCTTTGTAATATCGGTTGGTGGTCAGCCAATCTCATATATTATTTCGCACAAGACCGATTATAAGCCCTCCTTTTCCAGAATCGCCCCGAATCTCTCAGGTTCATCCAAGGTCTTAATAATTAATAATCCGAGCAATCCTTGTGGAACGATGATGGATGAGACCGGTCTTGCCGATCTGGTTAGATCGGCTTCTAAACAGAACCTGTTTATTATAAATGATGCCGCCTATTATTCATTGGCTGAGGAAAAACCGGTCTCTATCAGGGCGGTCCCGGGCGGTCGCAAGGTCGGATTGGAGATTTATTCGTTTGCCTATACTTTTGGTTTGCCCTATCATCCGTTCGGATTCGCGGTCGGTCCGCCCGATATTATCAGCGGTCTCGATCTGGCCGGCCGGACAATTGGCAACTGCCTGCCGAGATTTTGGGTTGAGTCGGCTTTAAATGTGATCGACAAATATCCCGGGAATGATTTGGATAAAATACGAAAGTCAATGGCGCGGGCACGGCTTAAGGCAGAACAGTTGGCGGAGAATATGGATTGGGATGTGATCGGCGGTAAATCCTGTCCGTTTATCTGGGCAAAAATATCGCCGCGAAAAAATACGGCCAGCTATGCAGCATCAATATTCAGAAAGCGGCGGATTCTGATCATGCCTGGAACGGCATTTGGGGAGACGGGTGAAGGATATTTACGGCTGTCGCTGACATCCGGTGATGAGGTCTATGATGAGGCCATAATAAGATTGTCCAAAAAGTTCTCTCTATCTTTGGGTGAGGAGGATTAGATATGGATGTTATTCGCTTGAATAAGATGGTATTTTACGGCTACCACGGGGTTTCGGCCCCGGAAAAAGAGACCGGCCGCAGATTTGAAGTTGATGTTGAACTCGAGGCCGATCTGGCCCCCTCCGGTCAGACTGATTCATTAACCGATACGGTAGATTATGTCGCTGTTTATCAAAAAGTTAGGGAGATCGTCGAGGGAAAGGCTTTTTCGCTTATCGAATCGCTGGCGGTGAAATTGGCTGATGCTATTTTGGAGGAATTTCCGGTTTTCAGGGTTACTATTAAGGTTCGTAAGATAATTCCCCCAATTGCGGGGACAATAAATGATATTGAAATCGAAGTTACACGACTTCAACCTGATGCTTCAAAGATTTTGTCCGATAAGGAATAAAAAAAGGAGAAATTATGGTTCCCTCAGTCTTTTTATCCCTCGGATCAAATCTTGGCGATCGTGAAACCAATCTTGTTCGGGCGATTCATTTAATCGGCTCGATGGAAGGTTTCGAGCTAATATCCACTTCCCCGATTTATATCAGCGAAGCGGTCGAGATGTCGAAATCGGCACCCACTTTTTTAAATATGGTTATTGAGGGTAAATTTCAATATACACCGCTGGAACTGCTAAACAATCTTCAGGAAATTGAGCGAAAAATGGGTCGCGAGAGTAAGGGTGATTATAAACCGCGGACTATTGATATTGATATCCTGCTATTTGGTGATAAGCAGATTAAAATCGAACGACTGAATGTGCCGCATCCGAAGATGACTAAACGGGATTTTGTGCTGACGCCTCTTTTGCAGATTGTCCCCGATTTGGTACATCCGGTCAGCGGTAAACGATTTGATTCCTTTTTAAAAAATGTCGAATCAGACAAATTAATGATTTATAAGGAAAATATTCGAGTAAATGTCTGATATAAATTATATCGCCATTGAAGGCGTAATCGGTGCGGGCAAAACAACGCTGGCAAAAATGCTGGCGGCTGAGCTTGGAGCCGAACTGTTATTGGATGACGCCATGAACAATCCGTTTCTGGTCGATTTCTATAAAGACAAAAAAAGATACGGTTTTTCCGTCCAGCTTTTTTTCCTTCTGACCCGCTATCAACAACAGCAGTCACTTATCATGCGTGATCTCTTTGCCCAGAAAATCATCGCCGATTATTCCTTTGCGCGGGATCATGTTTTCGCGACCGTCAATTTAAGCAGCCGCGAATTGACCCTCTATGAAAAACTGCTGCCGCTTCTGAAATCGGAAATACCAAAACCGGATCTGACCATTTATCTACAGACCTCATCGGACGTTCTCAGGGAGAGAATTCGTAAACGGAATTTCGGTTTCGAACGGTCAATTGATGTCGAGTATATCGAAGAATTGAATAATGCTTTTAACTATTTCTTTTTCCATTATGAAGATTCGCCGCTATTAGTCGTCAAAACCGATGAGATTGATTTCGTAAAACATCATGAGGATTTTGATAATCTGGTGGAACTGATTAAAAAACCGATTTCGGGCAAAAAGTACTATGTCCCGGCCGGTTCACTGCTTTAGGAAATATGAGCGAGATTTTAGATAATAAAAAAATCACGGTTTCTTCTTTTATCCGCAAAAAGAGCAAGGGTGAAAAAATCGCGGTTCTGACCGCCTATGATTATTATATGGCCAAAATTCTCGACCGGACTGGAGTCGAGGCGCTTCTGGTCGGCGATTCGGCC
>CAZJLX010000384.1:0-3157 GCA_964546545.1 uncultured Ignavibacteriaceae bacterium
TAAGAAACCCTCAAAAAACAGAGAGCGAGTATGCGAGTGAAACAGATATTTCCCGGCCTCAATATCGACGGCCGTGGTGTCATAAACCGCTGGATTCATCTGCGAGGCCAAAAATCTTTTCCAGATCAAAGTGTACAGCCGTAATTGGTCGCGGCTGAGATATTTTTTTATATTTTCAGGGGCCAGATTCAAATATGTCGGGCGGATCGCTTCATGCGCATCCTGGCTGCCTTTTCTGGCTTTATATCGGTTGGGCGATTCGGGAAGATACTCGTCGCCGAAAGATTCCCGGATCAAATCCCGCGCCGCCTCTATCGCCGATTCGGCAATTCTCGTAGAATCGGTGCGCATATATGTTATAAGTCCGGTGGGACCTTCATCACCCAGTTCTATTCCTTCATACAACTGCTGAGCAATCATCATAGTTTTCTTGGGCGAGAAGTTCAGTGCCCGCGAGGCTTCCTGTTGAAGCGTGCTGGTTATGAAAGGTGGGGAAGGATTTCGTTTTTTCTGTGATTTTTTGACATCCCGAACAATAAAATCAAGCTCTTTTAATTCTGAACTGATTTTTTCGGCCGCTTCCTTGTTTTCAATAATCGGCTTTTTGCCGTCGATTTTGGCCAGATTGGATTGAAGTTTGTTTTTCTTTTTATCGGCTAAGAGAGCCTCAATTTCCCAATACTCGACTTCGATAAAGGCAATTATTTCGGCTTCACGCTCGCAAATAATTCTTAAAGCAACCGACTGAACTCGTCCGGCGGAAAGGCCATAAGTTATCGTTTTCCATAAAAACGGGGAGACTTTATAACCAACCAGACGATCCAGAACTCTTCGCGCCTGCTGTGCATTAAAAAGGTTCTGATCGATACTGCGGCTGTTTTCCAGGGCTTTTAAAACCGCCGATTTAGTAATCTCATTAAATGTCACTCGTTCGATTCTTGCCTTTTTCCCAAGTTCCTGGGCCACATGCCAGGCGATCGCCTCACCCTCACGATCCGGATCGGGTGCAAGATAAATAATGTCAGATTTTTTGGCCGCTTCTTTTAATTTTTTTATGACTTTGGCCTTACCCTTGATCGTCTCATATTGTACGGAAAAGCCGTTATCGGTATCAACACCCAATTTGGATTTGGGCAGATCCCGAATATGTCCTATTGTCGCCTGGATATCAAATCCGCGACCGAGGAATTTTTTTAGAGTCTTCGACTTGGCCGGAGACTCGACTATCAGTAAGTTTTTGGCCATAATAAATTAATAATATTACTCGTCGGTTTTTCTGCGAGTAAACTTTATTTTACCGGAACTGACATCCTGAAGAGCAATTGATGTCACTTTTCTGGCGTCGATTGTTACATCTTCTTCGGCCATTCTTTCCAGCATGGCCAATCTGATGGCATTAACCTGACGGGCGCGCTGGGCGGTAACCAAAACCGCTTCATAACGGTTAACCGTTAGTTTGTCCAATTCGTCAAAGTCATATATCTGCATCCTATTCCTCCATTAAAGGCAAGTTCTTAACCGATGATACGGCCGATTTGTTCCGTATCAAGGTTTTTAAATCGGCAATGAAGTGACTTTATTATCATTTCCACTTCATTTACGGCGGTATTGAGATCTTTATTGATAACCGTGTATTCAAACTCCCGGTATTTTTTCATTTCGCTCAAAGCCCGCTTCTGACGTATAACAAAATGTTTATCGTCTTCCGTGCCCCTTCGCTTTAATCTCTTCTTTAATTCGCCACGGCTGGGCGGCAAGATAAATATTGTTGCGGCTGAATGGTATTTTTTCTTCAGCTTGTCAGCTCCTTTAACATCAACATCAAGTAACATCACTCCACCGCCGTATAATATCTTTTCAAGTGGTTTACGAGGTGTCCCGTAATAATATCGGTGCACCTGGCATGATTCGGCGAAGTCACCCCGCTTTTTCATTTCCATAAATTTGGCATAATCAACAAATTTGTATTCACGATTTTGTCTTTCGTCTCTTCTTTTATTTCTGGTCGTAGCCGAAACAGAAAAATCCCAACTTCCGTTTTTTTGTCGAAGCTTTTTGCAGATTGATGTTTTGCCGCCACCCGATGGCGATGAGATGATAATGATTTTGCCTTTGATCTTTTTTTTCATAAAAACGTGGGACTGCTTTACTCGATGTTTTGGACCTGCTCGCGCATTTTTTCGATTTCTTCTTTTAAAGTCAGAACCAGCGGTGCAATTTTATTATGGCTGTTCTTGGCTCCCATGGTATTAGCTTCGCGATTTAGTTCCTGCAAAATAAAGTTCAGTCTTTTACCGATAGCGCCCTTTCTTTTTATATCGGCGCTGAACTGCTTAATATGACTTTTAAAGCGTATGCATTCTTCGGTGATATCCGAACGTTCGGCATAAAAAACAATTTCCTCTTCCAGTCTCAGACTGTTAGATGTTTTGCCATCAAGGACTTCATCGATTTTTTTACCCAGCTTTTCCCGATAAATCGGAATATTTTCTTTGGCCAGTTTTTCGATTCTGACGATTGTCTTATCCAATATTTTTAGCCTGGAATCAAGATCTTTGGAAAGATTAAGACCTTCGCGCTGACGCATAAAGATCATATCTTTTAATGCCTTATTAATCGTGCGTTCGGCAAATCCCCAAACCTGATCTTCGATATCTTCGGTTTTTCCAAGCTTAAATAATTCCGGAAATCCGATAAAATGACCGATTTCAATCTCACCGGCAAGCTTGTATTTTTTCTTAAGTTTGGTCAAATGTTTGAATAATTCTTCGGCCAGACCGACATTTATATTCAACCGATCCAGCCCAATACCGAAATCATCATAATTTAATATTAAAGTAACTTTTCCGCGATTGATTTGCTGACCGATTAACTCTCTTACTTTCGGTTCGAGAAAACCAATCTGTCGGGGCAAACGTAATATACAATCCAAAAATCGACCATTTACTGAGGTCACTGTAACCGAAAGAGCCATCTGACGATTTTTAAAATCCGCTTTGCCATAACCGGTCATAGAATTCATATCTTATTTCCCAACAAGAGTAAATCAGCCTGATAAAATATGTACAAAATTCCTTTTGTCAACTAATTATGAGCCTGATTATTTTTTGTCTGGTTTTTATTACCTCGTATCATGGATGCCAGCAGCGCCCCAAAG
>CAZJLX010000385.1:0-3155 GCA_964546545.1 uncultured Ignavibacteriaceae bacterium
TCCGGCCTGAGTTATAGTCGGGATAAACGCGATTAGGAAAATAAATAATAAAAGAGACTTCGATTTCATTATTTTTTCCTCCCCGTGGTCCTGGTCGGTTTACTTTCTTTGCTCTGGCTGTCATCGGGATTTTGTTTTTTCACCTCTTGATCCGAATTATCCTGGGGCTGCTTTTCGGTGGTGGTCGATGCTCCACCGGTCGTACCACCTCCCGAACCAGACGGGGGAGGAGACACTTCTCGAAAACGTCCCCCGCGATTTATTCTTCCGCCCGTTGAATAGGGTGCGTCGCCATTATCGCCGTCGTAATAATAATCATTATAATAATTATCAAACCAGCCATATTCTATCCACCAGGGGACAGCATAATAACGACCCCAACGTGGCGAATTAGTCCAATAGCCGGGATAATAATATTGGCTATAGCCATATGTTTCGTTATAATTGTCATCCCGGGAATATGATTCCTCATCCATCGGGGGTCTGAGTTTAGTGTAGCACCCCGATATTAAAAGAAGCGATAAGCCAAGCAATATAAGGAGGGTAAAATGGCTTCTGCTCATAACAATCTCCAATCAGTTAAAAGAACTCGATATATGTAAAACGCAATTCTCGCCCAAATGTTGTCGGTCCGACACGCCTGTTTTCAAGCAAATCCTTTAAAATAACCTCAAGCTCCAGATTCTCGGAATAGAGCCATTTAATACCCATGTTCAGATAACCCCGTCCATGGGCATATTTCGGCGAACTTCGGTCATCATTGAATCCCAAATCATATTCGGCGATAAAACCGATATCATAACTGAAACGCGCATCAATACCGAAAAAAATGGTCGGTTCGGCATCATCATCGACATCATTTTCCAGAGAATAATTTATTCCCACATGACCGCCCAAAGACCATGTTTGCAGGTAAAAGGAACGGCTGAAAACACCGTAAAAGCCTTTAGATTTATAAGTATATCTATCCAGCGAATCCAGATATGTTCCATAACCCTGGGAATTATAGCCAATGGCAAAGGCGGGCATGTAAAATTCTTCATTAATCAGTCGCAGTTTGACATTAAACTCAATCTGCGGATTACGAATTGTCCCGCGGTCGGAAATAATTCCGGTGGCGCCATAAGACATGCCAAGAGTTAGCCGATTTGTGAGACCAATTGAAGTTTTGGCCAGGATGCCGCCCTCATTATAAACGCGCATAACAATATCAAAGCACCCGCGCGGTAAAGTTCCGGCTGTCGGTGCATCAATAAGATTCCTGGGCGGAATCTCAAAAAGTGATCCGGCCGGAACATCATTATACTGCTCCTGTTGTTGCGCCATTATAGCCAAAGGCATCATAATTAAAAGTCCCACCGATATTAATAGCTTAACAGATGATAGCATTTTACCCTCCATGTAAAATTGCTGTTCTTTTCGGCGATAATACCGGTTTACAGTCTAAGGGTCAACATAAAACTAAACTACACTTCCTTTTAAGCAGTTTGTTGCAATAATTATACCAATTAGACAATCGAATACTTCAAATAGTTTAATTTTAACACTTCATAAGTAGTATTAGGGAGAGATAGAATAAAAAGTAAAGATTTCCCAATAATAACCTTCTTTTTTAAATTTTTTCTATATCAAGCCAATTTTGATTGCACAAATATTGTTCGCGCTCAGGGAATAGTTGCACTTTTAATATTCAGGTGGCCGAAAGCAAATTATTATTATAATTAATTTCGGATATTGATTAATTCTCTGAGAATAGTGCTTAAACGCTCGGTCAGGTCGGTTTTTCGAAAATAAATGGTGCATTCACTTTTAATTGATTTGACTGGAAGGATAAGTTTCAACGAGGAGGCGACAAAAATCTCATCCGCTTTCAAAAGATTTTTTAAGGTAATATTTTTTATCTGGGCCGGTATATTGTTTTCTTTGGCCAGCTGTAGAATATGGCGGCGGGTCATACCTTCGAGGCAACCGGAAGATAATGGAGTGGTATAGAGGATCCCTTTCTTAATCCAGAATATATTAGCCGAGGATGTCTCGGCTACATAGCCGGCTCTGTTTAAGAGGATTGAATCATCATAGCTCGAAGAATACGCCTTCTTGCGGGAAGTCATCTCAATAATAAACGATAACGTTTTTACATTTCTGAAAGGTGAGTTCTGATCGACGCGAAAAGGGGAGACGGAGAGACGAAATTTGTCCTCCGGAATTTTATATTCCGTTACGATAACGATTACTCTGGGCGGGGTCGATTTTCCGGCCCAGAAGGCTGAATCACCGGCGGTCAGAGTTACCCGGACCTTTTTAATCGGGGCTTTGTTTTTCCCGTTGGTTTGCTCTATCCACTTTTTTATTATGGCTCGACTCCGGGGTAGTCGGAGTCTGATTAACCGGGCTCCTTTTTCCAACCGATCCAGATGATCATCGAGAAATATCAGGTTGTTCCCGACAGCCAAAAAAGTTTCAAAAAGGCCGTCAGCATAAAAAAGGGAATTATCAAAGATCGATATTTTGGCCTCATTTATTTTGACGGTTCGGCCATTGATGGAGCAGTTGATTTTCATTTCCCGACCAATATAATATTATATAAGAATTATGACAATCGAAAGGAGTCAGAAAAGGGATAAATAAGAATAGTTGACACGCTATTAACTATAAGTATATTCCTTATCTTATGAATGAAGCTTTAAAGCTGATATTTGTTTTTATACTGATTGTATTGGGGCTGCGAAGGAAGATTTTTGTCGGATATATTTTATTCGGTGCCAGCCTTCTGACAGCCATTTTATACGGATTAAATTATAAAGTCATATTAACCGGCTATTTTGAGACATTCTATTCGGGCAGCTTTATTTACCTGTTATTGATAATAATGATCATCACTTTTTTGGGTCGGATTCTTCGCGAGATCGGATATCTGGATCGTCTGGCCAAAGCAGGAGAAAAATTAATTGGCGGTTCCAAAACAGCAGCGGCATCACTTCCGGCGCTGGTGGGATTGATGCCTATGCCGGGTGGCGCATTACTCTCGGCGCCGTTAATCGGGCAGATACTAAGGAAAGAAAAATATAAGCCCGAATTCAGGACTGTCGTTAATTATTGGTCGAGACATGTCGTCGAGTTTATCTGGCCAATATACCCCGGACTGGTTTTGGCTT
>CAZJLX010000386.1:0-3150 GCA_964546545.1 uncultured Ignavibacteriaceae bacterium
TTACATTTCTCTCAGGGTTCGCAATGACGGTCATGGAGACCGTTTTCCGGCAACAGGTAAAAAACCCATTTCCATCAGGGGGGCGGCCTTTGCGCTTCGCGTCTGCCTCTATCTGATATCCTGCTTGATTCGAATTGGGAGATTGCCGCGTCGTTCCATATCCTGACCGGTCAGGATTCGGAACTCCTCGCAATGACGCTCTGGAGAAGAGTAGATCAAATCTCTACGAGATCAGGACTTGACTATCTCGGCGATTTGACGATGGCGGCGGAATTCGCGAATCTCGTCGATATCCAGAGTGGCGGTCAGGATACATTTGGAATCCTCGGAGTGGATATCGACCCGTTTTTTTATCTCCCAGGGGGCGGCGATCAAAGACCGACCCTGAAGTCGTTTATTAAAAAGCGTTCCCGCCCCGCAGGTTTTGATAACATAACTGGACGCTTTCTGCGCGCCTTTGACAAAAATGTCATTGTCGCGTTTATGTTTGATTTTTTCGCTTTCCCCATCACGGTACGGCGAGGTGGTCGGGATAAATATCAGGTCGACATTCTCATGCCCGATCGATTCGAACATATCGATATTCAATGCGTCGGCACAGATCAAAACCGCGATCCGGATATGGTCGACATCGGCAATGAATAATTTATCCCCGGGCAGAATACCTTTGCGGATTTCGCCCTCGACCGGATTCAATTTCCGATATCGCCCCAGTTTGACGCCTTTATCGAAGATATACGTACTGTTATATAATGAGTCACCGTCGGCCTCGACAATCGAACCGCCGATCAGGCAGGTTGCAAAAGCCTCCGACAGCGACCGGATATACTCCAGATTTTCTTTGATTTTCAACGCGGCCCGACTGTAATCGGAGATCGTTTCTTTTATCATAAAGTATTCCGGAAAGCAGACAAAATCGGGACGCTGTTTGAAAATAAACAGTTTCTCATCGAGGCTTATCTCTTCACCCAGATGCGATTGTACCGCAACAACTTTGACCAGCATCAACCATTCCTCTTTTTAAACCGGAAGTTTATCCTCTACCGTTTATACGCAGGCTATAAACTATGGTTGCACAATCAAATAGACCAAATATTACATCCGGCTCTACCATTATACGTCAATCAGGGGACAAAAAATATAAAAAAACAGGATATAAGTCATTAATACTAAACTCATTCCTGACGATATACTGGTAATTAAAGAATTTTAAAAAAATCGCTGGAATTATAACGTACTTTTTAAATCCGGAGGGAAAGATGTACGAACCTAACAGTGGCAGCAGCCTATTAGCCGGGACCCCATTGCTGGTTTTTGTCGCCATGTATCTGTACTATTCTTTCTGCCAGTATATTATTGCGCAGAAAATCGGCCACAAAAGTCCCTGGTGGTCATTTATACCGATTCTAAACATTTACCAATCGGTTGAACTGGCCCACAAACCCTGGTGGTACTTTTTGCTTTTCTTTGTCCCGATCGCGAATATTGTATTTCTCGCGATTGTCTGGATGGAAATCGCCAAAAACCGCGGCAAAGCACCGGCCTGGGGAATAATGATGTTGCTTCCCTTTGTGAATTTTGTCGCTCTGGCCTTTCTGGCCGCCGGGCCATCGACCAACCCGTATACTGAGGCACAGTACGCCAAACCGAAAGAACAGGATCGGGTCAACGTCGGTTAAATATTAATCGAATTTGTTACAAAGAGGGTCGGGAATTTTTCCCGGCCTTTTTTTATTTGATGAAGTACTTTCGAAAGATAAGCAAAATCATTCTTATTTCCGTCATATTCAACGGATAAGTAGATATAATAGGTTCGCATATCCACGCTCGAACCGTTCGAGCTGATTCGACAAATATCTCGAACCCTGCGAGACAGGACAATTCTTATCCTTATTTGGTCTTTATCACTATATCTGTTTATCGTCCTGCACAATAATAGCTTAGATTTTTATGCTACCTGCTGTTCAATTTTGGTACAGCAGTTGCAATAGCTGTTTTAAGAGCCTTCGAATTCGAACTGTTCCCAACTGATCCTCTCCTAAGGGTCATGTGTCGATCGCCGGGACGGAGACGAAAACATGCGGGCAGCGGACAGGTCCGCTGATGGCATTGCGTCATTATACCTAGTCTCCGCTCGGCGAAAAAAAAGGAAAGGAGGTGAAAAACGAAAAAATTCAAGTTCGATCAAGACTAAAACCAAAAAATCTGGAAAGGACCTGACAATGTTTGGAAAAATAATATCAAAACCAGTTGTTGTTGCGGTGCTATTAATTCACATTATAATGATATCGGGCTGCAACAATCAGCAAGGATCGATGACAGGCTACACCGATAAAATAGTACAGGGTAATCAGTTATCCGCTGATACCGCAGTCTCCATTAATAATGAGGATATTCCTTATGGATCGGCAGAGAGTTATGATTCCACGACCGTAATTGACTGGAATCTTAGCCTTTCCAATGGCATGCAGTTGACGATTTATTCGTACGGCAAGATTGGTGACACATTATTTTTGAATTCATCATACTATTCCGACGGCGACGAACCAAGGAATAGAATTATTAAGATCAGCTCTCTAACCGAAATATCTATCTTTGATATGTCGGATCATTTACTCTATTCATATAAATATACATTAATTAACGATAATCAAGTCGCTTTTACGACTACCACGCTTTCCGATTTATTTACAGCCGAGTACTATACGACAGATAGTCTTATCTCTATTGATTTTAACTATGATGGCCGCATACACCATATAGATTTCGCCGGTTGGGATGAGCTAAATCGTGCCAAGGCCCTTTATTGGGATATATATTTCAAAGATCGTCATTTTAGTATAAGCCCGGAGGACCAGGAACTGGTACAAAGGTTGGTTGATCTTTATAATTTCCTGAATGTCCCGAGCAGTTTCGAGGATAATCAGGATGCCGAGGCGGCCGGTTATTTAATGCAAAATACGCAGTTTGTCGAATGGTGTTCGCGTAATATTGACTGGAGCAATAAGGAATGTGGCAGGGATTGCATTTGCGCAATAGCGGGAATACTCACATTGACATGTTTTTTCGGAGTGGTGGTCGTATGCATTCCGGCGACAGGAGTCTCGGTTGCCTGCGCACTGGCGGCTTTGTTGAGTAGCATTTTTGATT